>NZ_FMDO01000048.1 GCF_900095305.1 Proteiniborus sp. DW1
ATATAAATAGCTTAATTATAGTTTTAGTAGTATATAATGACATTGGAGGAATTTATGACAAAGGAAAATTTAAGCGACTACAGACAAGTAAGTGAAAAAACTAAATATATAATATTAACAATATTTCCAATTGCATCATTGATTTTGGCTTTTTTGGTAAGTGATTTTAATAGCATAATAAGTGGAATTTATAAGATAATCGTTCAACCAGATGTGCTGCTTACAGACTATATAAAGGTGGGGGGGCTTGGTGCTGCTCTTGTGAACTCAGCACTCCTTACTTTACTTAATATTTTCTTCCTGTGGAAGTTAAAATTTCATATTGGTGGTCTTCCGATTTCAGCGATCTTTATAATAGCTGGCTTCTCCTTTTTTGGGAAAAACATTTTCAACGTGTGGCCTATCTATATTGGTGGATATTTATATGCAAAATACGAGAAAAAGTCATATAATAGTGTAATAATAATATCAATGTTTGGAACAGCCCTTTCTCCTATGATTTTTGAAGTCGCTAGAGCATTAAGTCCATCTAGCTATTGGGGATTAATCTTTGGATTTATGGCTGGTATTGTGGCAGGATTTTTTCTTCCGCCTATTGCTGCTCATATAATAAGAGCTCATGATGGGTATAATTTGTATAATGTAGGATTCGCAGCTGGATTTATCGGAACTGTCGTTATGTCCTTTATGAAAGGCTATGGATTTATCAATGAGCCAAGAATGATATTATCTACCGAACATGATTTGTTTTTTAAAATTTTTCTTTCAGTATTTTTTGCTATACTAATAGTAATCGGATACATTTTAAACGATAATAGCTTGATAAAGGGATATTCCAGAATTCTCAAACTATCAGGTAGGCTAGTTGCAGACTTTACTTATACATCAGGCTTTGGCATAACCTTGGTTAATATGGGAGTCATGGGATTAATAGGGTTAGCATATGTAGTCATATCAAGAGGCACTATGAACGGGCCTATAGTTGGTGCATTACTTACTATAGTTGGCTTTTCTGCCTTTGGAAAACATCCTAGAAATAGTATTCCTATTATGGTTGGTGTATTTCTAGCAAGTATTATAAAAGTCTGGGATACAAGCTCTACTACTGTAATTATAGCTGCTCTTTTTGGCACTAGCTTGGCACCTATTGCAGGAGAATATGGTCCTATTGGAGGAATTATTGCAGGTTTTCTTCATCTTTCTGTAACTATGAATGTGGGAGTACTTCATGGAGGTATAAATTTATATAATAATGGCTTTTCAGCCGGTATTATTGCCACTTTATTAGTTCCAATTTTTGATGTATTCAGAAGGAGTGAAAATCAATGAACTTTGAAGTCAAGAAGATTACTAAGATTTTAAGTGAAATGGTTGCTTTTGCATTGCTGGGAAATGCAGAGAGTATAAACACATTAGTAGAAAATAATGAAGATATGTATAAGTTAATTGTTAATGCCAGAAATGTTAAGCGTTCTGATGAGAGTATAGAAAATCTAAGAGAGCTACTAAATGCTCCTCGTCAAAAAGCTGCTGAAGAATATTATTGGGAGCTAGCAGGTGACAGTGACACTGGCTCTGAACTTGCTTTAGTTGGAATGATGACTGATAAAGCTATAGTTGAGTATGAGGATAATAATCTTATGATAGAGCTTCATAGATATAAATAGAATATAACCCAAGCGTAGATTAATATTGCTGAAAAATTTTTTTATCATCCTGAGTATACCAAAGAATCTCATGTATGCTGAAAACATGAGATTCGAGAATGTAATAAACTTTGTGCTTTAGAGAGAATCTTATTCTCTAAACTGACAAGAAGTATTTAATTGTATATAATCAATATCAATTAAATAGCTTGTTTTTATCTTTGCCCATATTATTCTGATTTATGCATTAAAATGAATATTATGGGCAATAATTTTAAGTATGGAATAGTGTGCCTTTTTCATAGCATAGGTTATTCTACTTGCAAAAAGAAATTTATTTTTTATTTGGACATCAGGCTAAAAATTAATTTTTTCAGGTCAATTTCAAGCCTGATATCTTTGGTTTTACCTACTTTAACGGCTTTTTCATGATTTTAAATATATTGTTTTACTCTACTTTCGAAAAATATCATTAGTTGATTTAATATTAGGTCCCAGTTTCTATATCTCTGGGTCCATTTTTTTACTACGTTTTGACTTGCTAGATACAGCATTTTTTCAAGCGCCTGATCTGATGGAAACATGTTCTTAGTCTTTGTTACTTTTCTTAGCTGTCTGTGGAAGCCTTCTATTATGTTGGTTGTATACATTATTGTTCTAATTTCCTCAGGATACTTGAAGAATGGAGATAATACATCCCAATTTATTTGCCAACTCTTGATTGCATATGGATACTTCTTACCCCATTTATCTTCTATTTCGATTAAGTTCTCTAGTGCTGCTTCTTCATTTGGTGCCTTATATACTTCTTTGAAATCTCTTGCAAATTCCTTTATGTCTTTGTAACTTACATGCTTAAATGAGTTCCTCAACTGGTGAATTATACATCTTTGTATTTCTGCCCCTGGATATGCTGCTGTTATAGCTTCTTTTATGCCTGTAAGCCCATCAACACAGAATATTAATACATCTTTTAGCCCTCTGTTTTTCAAGTCATTTAGTACTCCTAGCCAGAACTTAGATGATTCATTCTCTCCTATCCAAATTCCCAGAACATCCTTAAAACCATCTAAATTTACACCTAAAACTACATATGCAGCTTTACTTTTTATCTGTCCGTCTTCTCTGACTTTGTAGTGTATGGCATCCATAAATACAAAGGTATATAGCGATTCTAGAGGCCTATTCTGCCATTCTTTTATTTGGGGGATAATACTATCGGTGATTTTACTTACCATATCTGCGGATAGTTCTATGCCATAAATATCTTTTATTTGATCGTGGATGTCTCTAGTTGACATACCTCTTGCATAAAGTGCTATTACTTTTTCCTCAATTCCTGATATATCTCTTTTGTTCTTTGGAACTACAGTTGGTTCAAACTCACCATTTCTGTCTCTTGGTACTTCTATTGGCATTTCTCCAAATTGAGTTTTTACAGTTTTCTCTGTATAGCCATTTCTCCTATTTTCCGTCTGTTTGTTTCTCTTATCTCCTTTAGCATAACCTAATTCTATTTCTAGTTCTGCTTCTAACATCTCCTGAATCGCATCTTTAAACATATCCTTTAGATACGTATGAAGATCACCAGCTGTCTTTAGATTTCCTCCCTTTATCATTTCTCTTAATACTTCTTTTGGTAATGTTGACATAAAAAACGCTCCTTTCTGGCTTAAATATTATTTAGATTCTTGCCAGAAAAGAGCTTTGTTTTTCACAAAAGCACAAATTAGCTTACATTACCATAATTTTATATAACAAAGCCTCTCTTCAAATATTCTTTTATACGTAAGAATCGTTGAACTTCCTGCACATAGAGACCCAAATACTAGACCTGTTGCTATTGATTCAATTGGTATCTTTTTTTAAATACTTGCTATTAATGTGAAAAAAAAGCCTCCCCATAATATCTTTACAACTAACTTATTCCTCTCATAAATAATCTGGTTCTTATTCATGACTAATCCTCCTCTTATAGTCAAGTTCATTAAATTAAATTATATTATATGTAATAACTTCATAATTCTACATTTTATGTTCTTCTCCTTCTTACTTTGCAATTGAATATTACCTTTCTTGGATTTTTCATTATATCCCTCTAATTTTTTCTCAAATCTACACTAGTTTCACTTTAAGAGGCTAATATAATACCATGAATAGATCAAATATGAATCTTTGGTTATTATTTTTTTAATATATGTTATTTGCATCATAAGGATTTTGACAGATTAAAAAAGAATCTGAAACAGGCCTAACTCATGCTCATTTCAAATCCTTTTTCTTGTATATTATTCCTAATCACTCAGCCTATATTTAATTGCGGTTATGTATGTAATATCTATTTAGATCTTAAATTTGACAATTAGCTGCTGTAATTCCTCAGCTAAGTGAGAAAGTCCTTCACTTGCATTTGCTATCTCCTTAACAGAATCAACTTGTTCTTCAATAGAGGCTAAAGCTTCCTGAGTTCCTGCAGCATTTTCTTCTGATATAGCTGATAAGTTCTGCATTATGTCTATTAGTTTAATTTTATGCTCATCCATCATACTAGACATACTGTTAAGTTTATCAATAATCGCCTTCGAAGCCTCGACCGAATCTGCAATCATATCAAATTTCTTATGAGTTTCCTGTACACTCTTAGTTTGTAAGCCTACTATTTCAGTTACTTTATTCATTGTTTGTACAGCTTCCTCAGATCTTGCCTTAAGATCCATGATTACTTCCTTTATCTCCTCAGTAAATCTATTTGATTGTTCAGCAAGCTTTCTAATTTCATCTGCGACTACTGCAAATCCTCTTCCAGCCTCTCCAGCTCTGGCAGCTTCTATTGCAGCATTTAGTGCTAGAAGGTTTGTCTGGTCTGCAATACTTTGAATCATAGAACTTGCATCTTCTATTCTCTCAGCACTTACGTTATTTCCAATAATTATCTCATGTACTGACATAACAGCCTTGTTATTTTCTTCTGTCTTTTCAATCAAGTCGTTTAAAATACTGAATCCATCTTCTTTTTGTCTATTTATTTCTTCTGATATATTATTAAGCTCTTGGATGTTTTGCTTTTCTTCCTCGATTAACTGTCCCATTTCTTGTACACTTGCAACAGACTCCTCTGTATCTCTAGCTTGGTCAGAAGCTCCTTTAGCTATTTCTTCAATTGTTCTCGCTACTTCATCTGATGCTGATGCTGATTGATTCGATATGCCTGTAAGCTCTTCTGAAGATGCAGCCATTTGGTTAGATGCATCTAGTGTAGTTGTTAAAAGTTCTCTTACATTTTGCTCCATATTGGCTAAAGATTTTACCATTATACCTATCTCGTCTTTTCTATTAAGATAATTAGCTGCTTTAGACTTTTCATCAAATCTAAAGTCTAACTCTGAATGTCTCTTTACTACTGTAGTTAAATCTAAGATTGGTCTAGAAATTTTATCTCCTACAAAATAACTTGAAATAGATGTAACAATTAATATAATGATGCTTGTAATGACAAATGACTTAGCTAATGACCTTTGCCCAGCATCTACTATTTTATTAACAGATTGCATAGGCACCCCAATAAAATATATACCTATAACATCTTCACCATAAAATATTGGTATGTATTTAGTGATATATAATGAGCCTAGAATATCAGCTTCTCCTATGTATTCATTTCCTTTCATAACTTCCTTATAGGGAAGTCCCTCTTTGTTTAATGTGGTTTCAATTGCTCGTTCGCCATTATCATTCTTTATATTGGTTATTACACGTACAAAATCATCTCCTGACTTAGAAAAAATAGTTGCCACAGAATTCATTTTACTAGTAATTTGATCTAGTTTCTCGAATCTTCCAGAAATACTTCGCCCGCTTTCATCTGCTAATTGCCCATCTTGATTAATCTTAAGCTTCCCAAACTCTTACTCCATATAATCAATAAAAATATTACCATTGCTGTTAAGTTGGTCTTCAAACATTGACATTACAATTTCATCAGTCAATTTATCGCTATTAATCAAACCTAAAACAGCAGTTGTCACAATTGAGACAAATACAAGTACTAACATTATAGCTATTATCCTAAACTTGATACTTTGCATAATGCAGCCCCCTTTAGTTTATTTTTTATTAATTGCAGGATTTACTCCTGAACTAATATGCATCTTAGTGTTTTATATTTATTAATTGTCAATTTGGGCACTGACCTATTATATAATCGGCATAATAATAGCAAAAACTTTATCTGAATATTCAGTTTTTTGCACTTTAGCTACTTTAGTCTTATTTTCATGTTCTAAAACTAATTTTCTTACTATTCTAACTTCTACAAAATGTGACAAATTCCTTCGTAAACATGTTTAACATTCTGGTAGATTCAAGGTTTTGCGACTCTATCTAGATAAAATATAATACTAATAATAGAAAATTTGACAACTATTGATTACTTTTCAAAGTATTTCAAATCAAGAAAGAGAATTTTAAGCTAGAAAACTAAAGTAGGAATTATTTCGTCAAAAAAGATTTGCTATAGGCTTAACTCTACGCCTATAGCAAATCCTTTTTCTTCTTTGTTATTATAATTTACTTTTCCGCCTATGTTACTTATTCTATTTTCTATCCCCAACAGTCCGTTTCCTTTAATCAAGGTATCACAGCCTACACCATTATCCTTTATTTCAATATAGGCATTGCGAGCGCTGACTTTTATATCTATATTTACTTCACTAGCTTTTCCGTGCTTGATACTATTAGTTATTGCTTCTTTTATAGATATACATATAATATCTTTATACTTTAAAAGCAATTCATTTGCTTTCTTATCAATACTCAAATTGACTTTTATATTTCCTGTGCTTTCTACATTATCAACTATCCTTTTAATAGATTCTGTAAAGCCTCCAAGGTTTTCTTCTTTTAGTGCATATACAGCTTTCCTTAAGTCATTTAAACTATCTTTTGCTAAATTTTTTGACCTCCTTAAAATTTCCTTAGTCTTCTCCAAATCTTTATCAATAAGATTTTCTGCCACATCTAAGTTCATATTTAAAGCAACTAAAGTATGCCCTAGATTATCGTGTATGTCTCCTGCTATTCTATTTCTCTCTTCAGTAATGACTAGCTCTTCAATTCTTTTTGACTGTTCTTCTAGCTTATTATAAGACTGTTCTAATTCCTTATTTAATTCCTCCACTCTTCTTTTTTCTTTCCTTAAAGCCTTATATGATAATAAGCTAATAGAGTAAAAAGATATGTATATAATAAACCAAAATATTTCTATAAAGTTATCTTTCCAGTACTTAATGTTAAAGATTTCTTCTATACTTGTTATAGATCTAAAAAAACTTAAAAAAATTAAAAATAATATTTCAAATATAGTCAGTAAGTTTGCAATTCTACCTTGGTTATACAAGATCAGTTCATACAAAATTATAAATAAATATATATCTGAATAACCATTTAAGCTTATTGTTAAAAACCAACTCAATAGCATAGAAATAGATATAGAAATATAGTACTTCTTATAGTCTTTATATAAGTTATAAATTCTTAAGTAATCATTAGCAAGGATTATCAAAAAGCAAGCTAGATAAACTATAAGCTCTTTTATATTATTTCTACACCTATATATGGTGTCTAATGCTATTAAAATCCGTATAGTAATAGCTATAAAACCATTAAACTTCAGTAGTTTATTCATAATCTGATCTCCTCTAAAACAACCTCCTGCTACGCCCTTATTACACAATTCTTAACAGGATAAATATTTTTAAATGCTATAGGTATCCCTTCTCCAAATTGATAGTTACTATCTTCACAATATACAGCATGGATATGGAGATGAGGTCGAGTGGACTGCCCAGAACTACCAACTTCTCCCAGATAATCTCCTACCTTTAGCTTCTGACCAACATTTACAACTAAAGTATCCTTTTTAAAATGATATAAAGATATAAAGTAATTATCGCTTTCAATAATAACTCTATTTCCCCAATTGTTAGGAAGTTTCCCATGTGGGATATTATCGTCGTTATTTACCTCCACTTTTACGACTTCCCCTTCTACTGGGCTATAAACTTTTTCTCCAAAGATATAATAATCCTCATTTGATTTTGGCAGCACTTTGTTTGAAAAACCATACTTGTTCAATTTTATAAAATCTACAGCATATTGCATAGTATAATAGTTTTTTATGTTGGAGTCTTTCCACCCATAATAGTGATAGTTAGTAAAATATGATAATTTACCATCTCCGCCATCTATAACTAAATACCGACCACTTTTAAATGGAAATGACAAATTAAGACAGTTCTTTTTCTTGATTTTGCTTAATATAATACTAATATCAATTATAATTAAAGTAATAGTCCAAATAACAATTGCCGGTCGACTTTCTAAATCTCTTAAGTCTCCAAAAACAATATTATCAGTAGAAAAAATTCTGTAAACACTTAACAGCACACCAATTGCTATAAAAAAACCATACACATACCTAAGATAAAAGTTTGTATGTTCCCAATAAGAGTATGAATAAATGAAATAGAATAGGAAAATTGCATATATGGTCAATAGAATATAAGCAATTATAGTGTCGTATCTTCGGATAAGTAGCCTATCTATGGCATCTAGTGGCAGTACAATTTGTAAATATAAGCTTATTAAATAAACAGCACGCTTATTAGAAATCATGTTAACGCCTCCATAATACTCTACTGTTGAGTATAATCCGTTCCACCTGAGTGTATGAATACTTCCTCATTGTATCTGACTTCATTAGACTTAATTTTATTGTAAATAAAGTATATGGATACTATAGCTGTAACTAAAAGTGAGCCTTGGAGGTAAAACACAATACTATTGCCTATATTTTCATATACATAAGTTCCTACTAAAGTACCTAAAGCACCGCCTATACCACTTGCAAAGCTGTATAGCCCATAAGACCTGCCCCTTTTGTTTTCACCTACAAAATCAATAATAATTGATGAAAATGCAGGACTATAAAACATACTAACAACTGAAATTAGAGTATATATTATCATAAAAGGATAATATGCTCGTACAAAAGGTACGAAGATTTGAAGTACAGCACTTAAAAGCATTCCTATAACTATTACCTTTTCTCTTCCATATTTATCTGCATAGATCCCAAACCTTCTAGGAAGAAACATAGAAAGTATGGCACTTGGTAAAAATAGATAGGATATTAGGTGAAGCTCACTTGCAATATTCTGCTGAAGATATATTAAGTATATTGGAGCTGTTAAGCTAGAGATAAAGGATATAATACCCATAGCTATCAAAAAGTATCTCATATGCTTACTATTCTTAAGCATTCCTGACTCTATATCTTTCTTATAATCCAAAGTTTCTGGAACACTTTTAAATGCATAAAACAAGGAGGCAATACTAGTGATAAAATATACCATAAATATTTTACTGAAGGGATTTTCAAAAAAGTTATTATATAATATTGTAAAAGCTATTGTAATTCCTAATAATTCCCCTTTAATCTGTGATTGATCTAATATACCAAAATTTTGAGCTCTATTTTCTTTACTACTAATATCTGAAACAGCTGCATCTATACTAATCCACAAAAATGATGCTGCTATACTCTGCAATATTCTAGCAATCAATAGATATCTATAGTCGACTGCTATAGAATAGAGAATATTTACTAAGGCGTAAAGAGCTACGCCTATAATTAGGCCTTTTTTTCTTCCTTTCTTATCGATCATATTTCCAACTATAGGTCTTATTAATATGGATACTATTGAAAATATGGTATAGAGAAATCCTATCTCAACTACGCTAACGCCTAAACTCGAAGCGTATATAGGAAATATAAATGCTATAAATGACAATGGAAATGATATATAAAACACTACCTTATTCAATCCTTGCATATACATACCTCCTAGAAGAATTAGCTTTTGATATCAGTATATCTAAATTAAAAGACAAATTCTTCTCACCAAAGTAATCATTATAGTCATACTTTTATATGACTATAGTAGTAGTGTTTTATGTAATGTGTATCTATTTATTATTAATAATAAGTGCTAATTGAGTTCTATCTCTTAGCTCTAGCTTGTCTAATATTTTACTTATATGATTTTTTACTGTTCCTTCTGTAATATAGAGAATCTCTGATATTTCCTTGTTGCTCTTACCTTCGCCAACTAATAATGCTATTTCTCTTTCTCTTCTCGTAAGTCCCTTGAAATCATCTAGCTCTACACCTTTCCTAGGAGTGTTTTCTTCCATTGACCTAAGCATCTTTCTAGCCACATCAGGCTGCAAAAGCATGCTTCCTTCATACACTGTTTGTATTGCTTTTACTAATTCCTCTGAGCTTATGTCCTTAAGTAAATAACCATCAGCCCCATTTTTTAGTCCCTGAATTATGTATTCATCTTCGTCAAATGTAGTTAGTATGAGTACTTTAATTTGAGGATAACTCTCTTTAATTACCTTTGTAGCCTCTACCCCATCCATTATAGGCATTCGTATATCCATGAGTATTAAATCAACTTCCTTTTCCTTCAAAGCTTCTATAGCCTCTCTTCCATTAATAGCCTCACCTACAATTGCTATATGACTATAAAGACTTAGCATCATGGTAAGGCCTTCTCGTATTAAGCTTTGGTCATCTACTATTAGTACCTTTATCATGGCTAGCTCCTTTCTTATGTAGTTGATACTAAAACTATATGCTTTGTCATAGTTTTAGTTTCACTCTATTAGGCTAATGCACTCATTATCATAATATCATATCATAAATTACTTGGTAAACAATTCCTAGTGAAAAATTATTTACTAACTAGCTTACTTTCAATTTTCCATATCGGACTTTCCTTTACAACGCTTAAGTGATTGAGAAGAAGTCCTTCTAAGACCTATGTTTTGCAGCTTTTTTATCGTCATCATAATATCACACTTAATAACTTCTAAGCGTAATATGGTATTGCAGAACATTATTTAAGGAGGTTTTTTTCATGAAAGACAAGGAAAACTGCATTTACTGTTTCCCCCCAATGGAACCATATACAAGGCTTGCTAATGCCTATATTCCATTTCAAATTATGGATAAGGTTTTTTCGCCAAAAGAAGCTTTAATGAAGGGAACACTATTCCCAGAACTTCATGACCCTTATAAAAAAGAAGTATATTGTAAATAAACTTTTAGGAGGTGCGATTTATGAAAAATAATCAGGCTGAATTGCTTGAGCAGCTTATGGAGGTAGGATTCGTATTAGTGGAGACTAACTTATATCTAGATACTCATCCAGATGATGAAAGAGCTTTAAGGCTTCATAATACTTTTTCTCAAAAATATAAGGAACTTGAATGCATTTATGAGGCCCAGTACGGTCCCTTGAAATTCACGAGTATGAGTGTACTCCCTTGGCAATATGTAGACGAACCTTGGCCATGGGATGTAGATTTTGGAAAATGTAGATGCTAATAAAGGAGGCTAAAATATGTGGATTTATGAAAAAAAGCTAGAATATCCTGTAAGAGTAAATACTACTAACCCCACTCTAGCTGCTATGATTATAGAGCAATTTGGTGGTGCAGATGGAGAGCTGTCTGCAGCTATCAGATACCTTACTCAAAGATGGACTATGCCTACTGGAAAGGCAAAAGCTATACTGACAGATGTTGGGACGGAAGAACTTGCTCATTGGGAAATGGTAGGTACTCTTGTTTATAAATTAACTAAAGATGCTACTATAGATCAAATCAAAGGCACCCCTTTTGAAGCTCATTATGTAAATCATGGCAAGGCTCTATTCCCTCACGATGCAGCAGGAGTACCATGGACTGCAGCATATATCCAATCAAAAGGTGATCCAATATCAGACTTACATGAAAATATGGCTGCTGAGCAAAAAGCAAGGTCCACTTATGAATGGTTAATAAACATAAGTGATGACCCCGGTGTTATAGATACCTTAAGATTCTTAAGAGAAAGAGAGGTAGTACATTATCAAAGATTTGGTGAGGCACTTTGCTTAGTTCAGGAGCATAATTGTAGGAAAAAATTTTATTAGAATTTGGTTCTCGCCCAGTTTGACCTACCATCGATTTTCTGAAAAAAACATTCAGAAAATCGGGTTAGGTCATAAAAGGACGGTTTTGCCGTCCTAGTACATAATTTTAGCCTTAATTTGTGAAATACTCACTTCAAAGCTTTCTCCTTTAATCATATCTTTTATTGTTACCTTTCCTGTATTTATTTCATTTTGTCCAAGGACTATTACATATGGGATGCCTTTTTTATTTGCAGCATTCAAGCTTTTGTTAAGCTTTTTTTCACTCATTTCAATATCTACTCTAATCCCCTGTTTTCTCAAATCCCATGCCAGCTTTAAGGATTCTTTTTCTGCCCCAAGGGGTATTATTAGTAAATCTATTAAAGAGTTAGCTTTAGCTCTATCTCTTAGTGTCATAGCTGTATATATGACATCTAAACCAAATGTCAGACCCACTGCTGGATATTCATTTCCATTGTTTAAAAATGAGCCAATTATTTTATCATATCTCCCCCCAGCTACTATACTTGAAGATACACTATTATCTGACAAAAACACTTCATACACTGTTCCTGTATATATGTCCAAGCCTCTAGCTAAAAATGGAGTAAATCTAGTGTACTCAATAATACCTAATGTCTCTAGATACTCATTTAATTCTCTAAGCTCCTGTAGACCATCATTAACTAGCTCACTTTCATAGTTCTCTAATAGATAATCAAAATTGGAAAGATTTTTATTATTTATTAATCTAAGCAGTTTACCTACTAACTCTTTATCTATTCCCTTTTCAAGCATTTCTTTTTCAATACCTTCTTGACCTATTTTCTCCACCTTGTCTAAAGTAAGAACTACTTCATTGATTTCCTGCTCCTTAACTCCGATATCTAATAGAATGCCATAGAGAAGCTTTCTATTGTTGTAGGAAATATATATATCTAAATCTAGTTCCTCAAACACACTGACTATCATTGACATAAGCTCTGCCTCTGCCATCATAGACTTAACTCCTGCTATATCTACATCACACTGAATAAACTCTCTCATTCTGCCTGTCTTTACAGGTCCATCTCTAAAAACCTTGCCTATTTCATATCTCTTAAAAGGCATATTCAAGTAGGGATTCATTCCAATTACCTTAGCAAAAGGCGTAGTTAAATCATACCTTAATCCAAGCTCTCTACCTCCTTGATCACTGAGTTTGTAAATCTCTTTTAGTATCTCTGCTCCCCCACCATACTTAGAAGCCAATAGTTCAAAGCTACAGAGTATAGGAGTCTCTAGTGGCAAATAGCCATACTTTTGGAATGTATCCTCCAATGTTCTTCTAATACTATCTCTTATAATCTGTTCCTCTGGTAAAAAATCCTTCGTCCCCTTTAGGTTTTGTAATTTCATTTCCATTTTCATTCCTCCTTAAATTTTTTAATAAAAAAACCATATAGGCAAAGCACCTATATGGCTCTAATAAAATTTCTATCACCACTAGATGCAAGCTCTAATTAAATACCAATAGAGCTTGCATCTATATACATCCAATAGACACAAACTCTCTAGTGATGATGAACTCTATTTAATTGACTTATGAATGAACTGTTTAACATACCTATCAGCTTCCTTTAAGCTTTTTTAATATACTAACATACTAAATAATATTATTCAAGATATGAATGTAACACTTTTTTATCAAATAAATATAATGAAAATATCAGAGTAAAAAAGAATATGGCTTGATGAAACAATATTTCATTGCAAACATTAGCCACGGCTAACTTTTTAGTAATGTTAGCCAAGGCTAATACATAACTGTAAAATTGGGGGTATGAAAGTGGAAAATTGTAATAGTGTTTCAATAAGATTCAATCAATTAAGCCATGACAATATATTATTACATCAACTACCTGTTGGGAAAACGGCAAGAATCAAAAAAATTTTAAATAGTGGCATATCCAGGAGGAGATTTCTTGATTTAGGACTTACACCTAATTCTCTTGTTTCTGTTGAAAGACTAAGTCCATCAGGAAATCCTATAGCCTTTAATATAAGAGGCTCTATAATAGCTTTGAGAAAAGAAGAGGCACAAAATATAGTAGTAAAGCCTCTATAAGTAAAAATATAGGTTTTTCAGGAGGAAATAATGGGTCTTACTAGTCAATCTAGCGGAATATCACTTCTAAAAGATAGATTTAACTTAAGTAAAAAAAATGAGGAGCAGATAGTAATTGCCCTTGCAGGTAATCCTAACACAGGAAAAAGCACACTATTTAACTATCTCACAGGACTTAACCAACATACTGGAAATTGGCCTGGAAAAACTGTCACTAATGCTCAAGGTAGTTTTAAATACAAAGATAAAGATTATTTATTAGTTGATTTACCTGGAACATATTCCATACTTGCCAACTCTCAAGAGGAAGAAGTGGCTAGGGATTTCATATGCTTTGGAAATCCTAAGCTTACAATAGTTATTGCAGATGCTACCTGTCTCGAACGAAATCTAAACCTTGCCCTTCAAATAATGGAATTAACAGATAATGTAATACTCTGTATTAATTTAATTGATGAAGCCACTAGAAAAGGTATTAAAATAGATACTTCAAAACTAGAAAGGGAGTTAAAAATACCTGTAATCCCAATGACTGCACGAGATGGAACTGGAGTAGATAAGCTAAAGGAAACAATAGATAGAATAGTGGAGGGGAAAATACATCTAAAGCCTTTTAGGATAACTTATAATGATAGAATTGAGTCCTTAGTTTCAGAAATAATAGACATACTTCCTGAATACGTAAAAGAAAATTATAATTCCAGATGGATTGCCCTAAGGCTCATTGACGGTGATAGTAATATATTAAAATCCATACAAGAGATTATAGCTATAGATATTTCCATGAAAGCTGAGGTGTAAAGTATGGATAATAAGCCTAATATATCTACTTACAATTTTGAAAAGCTCATATCTATAAAAACTGATTGTAGCGAGCTCCTTGGTGATAGTATAGTTGCAACAATATATGAAAAAGCTGAAGAAATAGCCAACTCAGTAGTTACTGTTAATGATAAAAGAAAAGTAAATTGGGATAAAAAGTTAGACGATATACTGACTTCTAAATTAACTGGCTATCCTATTATGTTGATATTACTTGGAATAGTGTTTTGGATAACTATAGAAGGAGCAAACTATCCCTCTCAAATGCTCTCTAACATATTATTTGCACTTGGAGATAAGTTAAGCAGTCTTTTTATGTACCTAAGTGCACCTGATTGGTTGCATGGAATACTAATTCTAGGAATGTACAGAACTTTGGCATGGGTAGTGGCTGTTATGCTTCCTCCAATGGCTATTTTCTTTCCTTTGTTTACGCTTTTAGAAGATCTAGGATATCTACCTAGAATAGCATTTAATTTAGATAATGCATTTAGGAAGGCAGGAACCCATGGAAAACAGGCCCTAACTATGAGTATGGGCTTTGGCTGTAATGCTGCTGGAATAGTAGCTTGTCGTATTATAGATTCACCAAGAGAAAGGTTAATAGCCATGATAACTAACAATTTCGTTCCATGCAATGGTCGTTTTCCTACCCTTATAGCTATATCTACAATCTTCTTTGGAGGATTAGGTATGGCAAGGGGGGCCTTCAGCTCAATATTAGCAACTTTATCTGTGGTTATCATGATACTCATAGGCATTATAGTTACTCTAGTAGTATCAAAGCTTCTCTCTTCTACATTTTTAAAAGGGATTCCATCATCTTTTTCTTTAGAGTTACCTCCTTACAGGAAACCTCAAATAGGTAAGATTCTTGTAAGATCACTTCTAGACAGAACCTTGTTTGTACTTGGTAGGGCAGTAATTGTAGCTGCTCCAGCAGGTGCTATAACTTGGCTATTTGCTAATATTATGATAGGTGATACTAGTTTATTAAATATATGTGCTGGATTTCTAGAACCCTTTGGAAAGCTCTTAGGCTTAGATGGATTTATACTAATGGCATTCGTATTGGGTCTTCCGGCTAATGAAATAGTACTTCCAATACTGATAATGAGCTATATGTCTCAAGATGCTATGCTGGAATTGGATAATCTACAGGCACTTAAAAGTCTTCTAGTAGATAATGGCTGGACTTGGGTGACTGGACTGAATTTTATGCTGTTCTCTTTGCTACATTTTCCTTGTGCAACTACATTACTAACTATACGCAAGGAATCTAATGGCATAAAGTGGTCAATATTTACTCTTGTCTTAACTACAGGCATAGCTATAGTAGTTACCTTTACAATAAAGACTGTTTTTACTGTTTTACATCTGATTTAACAGACAAAAGGAATGTTCGTCCCCCTGCAAACATTCCTTTTGTCAATTATCTAGTACACTTTCTATCTGATATTTTCTAAACTCTTGAAGAATACTTTCATTTTCAGAAAAAAACTTCACCAGCTTTTCTATGGATTTTATGGTAGATATGGTAAGATAATGCTCCATAGCCTCTGCTTCTTGTTTTATGTCACAGTCTGACCCAATCATACTAACAAAATCCTTTAATATTTTATTTCTTTCAACTAAAAAAAATCCTGTCATCTTTCCTCTGTCAGTAAGTTCGATTTTTTCATAAGGCTGGTATATTAAGTAGCCTAACCTGTTTAATTTTCTAAGACCTTTAACAACAGATGGCATAGAGACATTTAAGCACTCTGCTACATCCTTTATCCTTATTTCCTTATTGTTTACACTTAATCTATAGGCTTCTTCCAAATAATCCTCTAGACTTGGTGATAACATAAAATCATCCCCTTTTTATTAAAACATATTTAAAGAAGGGGATGAATATGTATTATTTTTCTGGGAAAATTTTCGTCAATATTTTTATTACAAAATAGAATAAGATCAATATTGTAAAGGTTGTTCCTATACCATATAGCATCATTTCTAAGCCTAGTCTAAGTTCTCCCATATTAGAAACCTCCTCTAGAAAGCAGTGCAACTATTACGCTTCCTGCAATAATAGAACCTATCTGTCCTGCAACGTTTGCACTTACAGCCTGCATCAATACAAAGTTTGTAGGGTCTTCTTCTTTTGCAAGTCTTTGTATTACTCTAGCTGACATAGGAAAGGCTGATATGCCAGCAGCCCCAACCATAGGGTTGTACTTTTTCTTCACAAATAGGTTTAAGAATTTTGCAAATAAAACTCCGCCCGCTGTATCAAATACGAAGGCAAATAGTCCTAGTGCTAGTATCATCAATGTCTCTTTTCTTAAAAATTCTGAGGCATGCATTGTAGAACCAATAGTGATACCTAAAAGCAATGTCACTAGATTTGCTAATTCATTTTGAGCAGATTTTGAAAGCCTTTCTAGAACTCCTGATTCTCTAATTAGATTTCCAAACATTAATAATCCAACTAGTGTAACACTAATAGGCGCTATGATTCCAGCTATAATTGTAACTAAAATAGGGAAAAGTATCTTTACTGTCTTAGAAACCTTTACATCCCTATATTCCATTCTTATCATTCTTTCCTTTTTTGTAGTCAATAGTTTTATTACTGGTGGCTGAATTAAAGGAACTAGGGCCATGTATGAATAGGCTGCTACTGATATGGCTCCGAAGTATTTAGGCGAAAACTTATTGGCAACAAAAATTGAAGTTGGTCCATCAGCTGCTCCTATAATGCCTATGGCTGCAGCATCATTGATATCAAAGCCAAGTCCTAGTGCGAATAATAATGTCATAAATATTCCAAACTGAGCAGCAGCTCCAAAGAAAAGCATAGAAGGCATTTTTAAAAGTGGCTCAAAATCAATCATTGCCCCTACTGCAATAAATATTAATGCAGGAAATAGTTCAGTAGTTATACCTGCACTTTTTAGTATCCCTAGTACGCCCTCTGGTCCTGCTATACTAGGTACACCCTCGATAACAGGAAGATTAGTTAATATTGCCCCGAAGCCAATAGGTAAAAGAAGCATTGGCTCAAAATCCTTTTTTATTGCTAGGTATATTAAAATACCACCTACAATAAACATCCCTACATTTGCCAATTCAAGGCTTTTGATTCCCATTGTTAGTTGTTCCAAGTCTATTTCCCCCTCTTTTGTTTTATATGTAAAGATTTTCATTTAAAGATTAAAGTGTCTAAATTCTTGTTACAAATAATTAGATATGGCTTTTATATTCTTGTAAAACGTTTTCCCGATAACTGCTCCCTTTTATTGTTTCTTATGGCTATAATTATAATATTGTATGGGTATTTTTACAACATTTATTAATATTTTATATCATATTGTTAATATGATAGTTGTAGATATGCTTTTAGTTGAAAACTACTTAGGGGGATTTTTATGCACTTCTATAACTTGGTTATTATTGCTGCTGCTTTAGGATTAGATGCCTTTAGCATTGCATTTTCTATAGGTCTTAACAAAAAAACAAATAGGAGAAAGGCTCTTGTAATAATAGTAGTTTTTGGCTTTTTTCAATTTTTATTTGTCACAATGGGTGGTTGCTTTGGTGGACTATTTAAGATGTACATATTTCACTTATCATCTAGACTTGGGGGGATCATTGTCTTTTTAGTTGGTATCTTAATGTTTAAGGAAGGTCTTTCAAAGGAAGAAAGACTAGATAATTTCAACTTTATAATAATTGTACTTCTTGGCATGTGTGTAAGTATTGATGCTCTAGTTATAGGCTTTACTTTATTTAGTGATTTCAATATAGAAACTCTTATAGTGAAAAATTCTTCTGTTGTAGGACTTATATGCTCTTTACTTACTGCAATAGGTCTCATAATCAGTAGAAAAGCTCGAAAAAATTTTTTCCTTAATGAATATGCTACTCTTTTTGGAGGAATTATATTAATGCTGTTTGGAATCAAAATGGCTATATGCTAATTTAATTTTTAAAACTACAAACTTTACCAAAATGTTGGCATTGTAACCCACCTATAACTAAATTTACTAGGTTTACTAAAGACATAATTACACATAATACTACTACAAAGCATTAAATAACCAATGAAGGGAGGATAACAATGGCTAACAATAATAACAATAATAGAATAGTAGTTCCTGAAGCTCGTCAAGCTCTTAATCAAATGAAGACTGAAATAGCTAACGAACTTGGTCTAAGCAACTATGAAGCCCAAGATAAAGGAAATCTTTCTTCTAGACAAAATGGTTATGTTGGTGGATATATGACTAAGAGATTAGTAGAAATGGCTCAAAGAAATATGAGTGGTAGATAGTATTGAATGAAACTTCCATATAATATAGTATAATATAATATGATGAATATAAAAAAACAAAGGTAACTTTATGGCTACCTTTGTTTTTTTGCTTAAGTAAAATTTACAGTTTATTATTCTGCTGGCGGTGTAAATACACGCGCTGCTAATTCTTGGTCTAGTGCATATAATGCATGATTGTCATTGCCTATTCTTTGTAGCCTTTTGATTATATTTTTCATGCTTGACTCCTCTTCTACTTGCTCATCTATGAACCATTTTAAGAAGCTCATAGTAGCATGTTCTCTCTCTTCAGTAGCCATATCCATTAAGTTGTAAATTCTCTTAGTAACTTCTTTTTCATGAGCTAAAGCAGTTTCAAATACATCAATGTAAGATTTGAATTGGTTTTGAGGTTCACTTATAGCTTGTATAGTTGCCCTTTCGTCCATCTCATTGATAAAATTATAGAATTTCATAGCATGGAATCTCTCTTCTTCTGCTTGAACTATAAAGAAATGTCCAAAACCGCTTAAATCCTGATCCTCAAAGTATGCTGCCATAGCAAGATAATAATGTGCTGATAAATACTCAAAATTCATTTGATCATTTAATGCTTTTGCTAGTTTTTCTGATAACATATTTTCCCTCCTAAGCATCTATATATATTTATAAGGTTTTCGCTTGTGCACTGTTTATATACCCAGCTTGTTATTAATTAATCAAATTTCTAAATATGTTCCTAATCCATTAAAACTATATTGAGCCTTTCATATGTCCATAGTTCTACTCTATCGTTTTTTGGCAATTTATTATCTGCATAGAATTTAAGAATAGCAGACCTAAGCCCATTACCAAATATTCCGTCAATAGCGCCATGATAGTAGCCAAGTTGCCTTAGCCTTTTCTGAACCTCTTGTACATCTGCTCCTCTATCCCCATGCATGAGAACTCTAAAACCATGATTAAAGGGACCATAAGGTCCTCCGACAATGGCTATACTAGTGCCTAGCTTTACAATACTATAAAGCTCTTCCACATCTCTATTATTCATTCTTATACAGCCTGCAGAAGCATTGAAGCCAATGGATTGAGGCTTAGTTGTTCCATGTATTCCGTATGTACCCCAGGGTACATTTAACCCTAACCATCTGGTCCCAAATCCCTCTCCCCACATACCTTTATGTACTATCTTAAAACTACCTATGGGAGTAGGGCTTTCTTTTTTTCCTGTGGCTACGACATACTTCTTTACTACTTCGTTAGTGTCTGTATCTATTAAATATAGCAATTTTGAATCTATCTCAATAAGTATAGATAAATTTCTTTTTCTCAAATCATCTATTTCGTTATATGTCTCTACAAGCTTTGCACCTTTGTATTTAGTGCTAGAAGTATTCATATTAGTTATAATAAAGTCTCCTATAAGAAGAACTGCTAATATGCATAGAAATCCTATAATGACTCTTATATTGCGCTTGGACATATATGGACCCCTCCCTATTATATTTTATTATATGGGGAAAAGGGGGGAAATAAAACTTGTACTGAGAAGAAAATTAGGATATGAATGCCATATTCCTGAGTATTAATAAGTGAGGAAATCTCATATTTCTTAACCATTGATTTTACTAAAATTTAACAGATACAAAAAGGAGGTTCACCACAGCATGTCGATATCCTCCCTTTATGTGCTGTATGTACTTCAGCTATAACTTCACTTGCTCTTCAAAAAAAATTGCTTATTACATCTATACGTGGCTCCATATAAAGTTCTTTCCCTAAATCTACTGTTGTTCATAAAATAGCTTATTTGCTTGTTATATTAATCTAAACCCTCTCAAGCCCATCTAAATTAAAATAAACATTCCTTGCTCTAAAAGGAGAGGGATATATATATTGTAACTTCAATTTTTCGAAATCACTTATTCTCCTTGAATGATAATAGGGCTTATCGAACCTTAATTTGTTATCTCTAATCCATTCTGGAACTTCAATGCCATGAACTTGTAGGTAGTAGTCAATTAAAGCTGATACCTTTGTTAAAAATTTTAATTCTTTATCAGTACATAATTTAGTAATTTGCGTATGACAAGGGGACGTTTAACCTGTCTTGCATTATGTTCCTCTTAATTACTTCTTTCCCTATTTTTATACTCTAGACATTATCATTATTGATAGTATTCATGTGACCGGTAAAACCTTCTACTGTCTTAAAATATATTCTAACTAACTCTGTATCAGTAAAAGAACTATGTCCTTGATATTCGTTTAAATGCTGCACATAGCTACTCTATATATAATCTTCTGGTTTGATTATCTTTCCCAGTTTAAACTGAATTTCAATGAATGTTTATTAATACTTTTATTAAATAGCCTTCTGTCTCAACAAGTTCACTCTTATACCTATTTTGATACAAATGGCTTTTCCTTTCACATTTATTGCTATTCCAACTAGCATACCTTACTACCATACCTTTGATGCTCGTTGCTAGTTTTTCATTTTCTTTAATTAATATATGTAATATATGCACATGATTATCCATAAGACAATAACCATAGACTTTAAATTTTCCAGATTCTTTAGCTTTCATAGGAACTTTTTTAAAGTATTCTTTATCCTCATCATCTAGAAAAACATCTCACTTATTTATACTCCTTAGCACAAGACATTCGAAACGTCCCCCTGTCTACCTTAGAATTATTTTCTATGTCTGCATCTACATAGTGGGTTGGAATATTCATATCGTTTAATTTTTCAAAGAAAAATTTTGTAAGCCTTAGTCCAGCCTTTCCTGCTCCTTCTATACTTAAGCCAACTGTATTGGCTCCTGGGTCAAATACTCCATCTGTTCCCGTTACATCATCTTTAAATTTTAATAAGTAATTTCCATTTTCTAATTTGTATACATCTTTAGTTTTTCCTCTATATACTAAGTCCATTATATTTACTCCTTTTCTAATAGATTTCTATTAATAATAATATATATTATATGTAATTGTTTGTAAATATAAACAAGCCAGAAATAATTCTGGCTTGTTTTCTATGCGCTTGCTTCTTTTTGTCCTTTTATTTTTACTAGGAAGAAGGCTATAGCTCCTATTGCTGCAATTAATCCTATTGGATAAGCAATAGTAGTTGGTAGTCTAAATCCTTCTGGTGCTTGGGCTAGATAAGTTATAGATACTGCAGTCATGAAAGTCGCTGGAACACTGGCTATCCAGTGGTTCTTACCATGCTTAACTAGGTATGCAGCTCCTGCCCAAAGAGCTATCATGGCTAAGGTTTGATTAGACCATGCGAAATATCTCCAAACTATATTGAAATCTATTCTTGTTAAACCAAATCCTACTACAAATAGAGGAAGGGCCAATGTTAATCTCTTCTTTATAGGTCCTTGATCATACTTCATAGCGTCTGCTATGGTAAGTCTTGCTGATCTGAAAGCAGTATCTCCTGAAGTAATAGGACATACTATAACTCCTAGCATAGCTAATACTCCACCTATAGGTCCTAATAGTTCAATAGAAATCTTGTTAACTACTCCACCTGCTCCACCTAAGCTACCAAAAGCTTCTTGTAAGCCTGTAGTTCCATTGAAGAAGGCCATGGCTGCTGCAGCCCAGATCATAGCTATGATACCTTCTGCTATCATGGAACCGTAGAATACTCTTCTACCATAGCTTTCCTTAGTTAAACATCTTGCCATCATTGGTGATTGGGTAGCATGGAAGCCAGAAATAGCACCACAAGCTATTGTTGTAAATAGAATTGCCCAGATTGGTAATCCTCCAGGATGTAGATTTGATAATGTAAAGGCTGGTAATTGGTAACCATCTATTATTAATTTGCCACCTATACCTACACCCATTATTAGTAAAGCTGAACCAAATAATGGATATATTCTACCTATTATCTTGTCTATTGGTAATATAGTTGCTAAGAAATAATATGCAAGTATGATGCCTAACCATACATTTACACTAGCTACTCCAAATAGTTTCAAGTTTGCCAATAGTCCTGCAGGCCCTTGCATAAATACGGTACCTACTAAAACAAGTAATATAACGGAAAAGACTCTCATTACTTTCCTTGCACCTTCTCCTAAGTAGATACCTACTATTTCAGATATACTTTGTCCATCGTGCCTTAGGGAAAGCATACCTGATAAATAGTCATGAACTCCACCTGCAAATATGGATCCTAAGGCAATCCATATAAAGGCTACTGGTCCAAATAGAGCCCCTTGAACAGCACCAAATATAGGCCCTAATCCTGCTATGTTAAGGAATTGGATTAGGAAGATTTTTGGCCAGCTCATTGGAACGAAGTCAACACCATCTTCTAATCTTGTCGCTGGTGTTTCTATGCTGTCGTCTGCCCCAAAGGTTTTGTCTACTATTTTTCCGTAAACAAAGTAACCCACTATAAGTACAATAATTCCGATAATAAATTGAGTCATAAAAAAACCTCCTTTATATATATTCACCTTAATTCTATATTAAAATGAATATATACATGAAGGTTTTTGGATAAGATGTATAATTTCATACCTGAAATGCATTTAATAGAGATATCTTGCATTTATTCTATATTCATTATCTCCCTAAATTTTTTAGAACAAGACCTGCTTACAGGAATGGTATCCTTAACAGATTTTAAATTGATGTTATAGGTAGAATGAAACCATGGCTCTATAGATTCAATGTATTTTAAATTTACTATATAAGACTTATGAGACCTAAAGAAAGTATGAGGGTCCAACTTATCCATTAAATCATTTAAGGTATAATTGGTTTCAAATTTTCCCTTATTAGTAAAGATTACCGTATTTTTGTCTTCTATAGTTGCATAGATAATATCCTCAGTTTCAATGGGTATAAGCTTATTATTATGGTATACAGAAATCCAGGGAGTGGAAGACTTAGTTGAACTCATATCTTTAATTAGTCGACTTAATTTATCATAGCTTAAGCCTTCCCTGTCTTCTTTCATAGATATTATTTTTTGAATTGTCCTTTTCAGCCTATCTTCACATATGGGCTTTAGGAGATAATCTATGGCATTTACTTCAAAGGCCTCTAGGGCAAATTGATCATAGGCTGTAACAAAGATTACCATTAAATTATAATTTTTATCCAACAGCTTCTTAGCCACTTCTATTCCACTCATTTGAGGCATCTGAATATCTAAAAATACCACATCAGGCTTTAATTTTTCTATTAATTCCAAAGCCTCCATGCCATGAGAAGCTTCACCTATTACTTCCACGCTACCTATTTCTTTTAGAATATATAAAATTTCTTCACGGGCTGGCTGTTCATCGTCTACTATTAAGCATTTTAACATATAATTCCCCCCTTTAATATTTAGGAATTACCATAGTTGCAATAGTCCCCCTGTCAACTTCTGATTCTAGCCTTAATCCATATTCTGAGCCATATTTATTTATTAATCTTTCATTTACATTTTTAAGCCCAATGCCTTCCTTTGTACATCCATCCTCAAATAAACATTCTAATTTATCCCTAGGTATACCAACTCCATTATCCCTTACTATAAGCTCAGTTCCTATTCCATTTTCCCTAGCTATTATCTCTACCTTGCCTCCCTCTATTTTTCCTAAGACTCCATGTTTAATGGCATTTTCCACTAGGGGTTGTAGAATTAATGGAGGCAATTTACAGTCTATGCCTTCCTCTATATCAAATTCTATTTCTAACTTATCTCCAAATCTAGCCTTTTCAATTTCTATATAGGAATTAATATGCTCTATTTCCTGATATAGGTCTACTTCATCTATATTTTGATCAAAATTCTTTCTGAAGTAATGTCCCAAATGTAATAGTAACTTTCTAGCTTCATCTGGCTTTGTCCTAGTTAGATTTACTATTGTATTGATGGCATTAAAGAGAAAATGGGGGTTTATTTGAGCTTGTAAAGCTTTTAATTCAGACCTAGCCAATAATTCTCTCTGATAGTCAATTTTGCTAAGTTCTATCTGAGTTGAAAAAATTTGTGCTAGGCCAAGGGCTAATTCTGTTTCCACCTTAGTTATTGAATTTTCTTTGCTTTTATATAATTTTAATGTTCCTATAATCTTGTCTTCTTCTTTAATAGGTACAATAATAGCTGATTTTAAAGGACAATAATGAAAGTCACAGCCTATTTCTTCCTCGGTATTAGCTACTATATATTTTTTACTTTGCAGGGCCTCTCTAGTAAGATTAGTCTTTATAATACTACCAGGTAAATGATGGTCTTCTCCAATACCAACATGGGCTAGTATTTGTTCTGTATCTGTAAAGGCTACAGCCTCAATATTTGTCATAATCTTAATTATATGGGCAGTATCCCTAGCAGTATCTTCATTGAAGCCCTTTCTAAAATATGCTAAGGTCCTATCTGCAATCTTAAGGGCTAGCTGGGCTTGATATACTGCTTCATTCTCAATCTCCTTAAAAATACTATCCGTAATAGCCATAAATACTGCAATCCCTATGCCATTGGCAACAATCATTGGAATTCCAATAACCTTAACTAATTCTACAGCTGCTGGAAAGGGTTTAGCTACCAATAAGATTATTATCATCTGAATTACTTCTGCAAAGGCCCCACTTATTAGGGCAAAGCTAATTTTATAAGGGCTATTTTCAAACTTTCTCTTTAATAGGCCAGCCATAACCCCTTCAGTTAATGTAGACAAACTACAGGCTAAAGCAGTAAATCCTCCAATATCTATAAGAAATCTATGTCCACCTGCTATAATACCAGATAGAAAACCTACTAAGGGTCCACCTAATAGCCCACCAACAAAAACTCCTATAACTCTAGAGTTAACTATGGCTCCCTGGAGATGAATCCCAGTATAAGTACCTATTATGCCTATAAGGCCGAAGATTATAGATAAAAATATATTATCTTGAAGATTTATATTTCTCTTAGATACTAATTTCCTAAATAAGCCAACTTTAGAAAGAAACAAGGCTAAAACTAAGATAATTCCTACCCTACTTGCTAAGTTTTTAAGTACTATAACTAGCAAAGCCAACACCTCTTTATATTCATATCTTTGACTTAAGTATACCATATTTAGATAAATTTTTAGTAAAAAAGTTGAGTGAAGACACTCAACTTTTATTCTAATTCATCTGTTAATTTAATTATCTCATCTATTATGTTTCCAATATGGTCTATAGTATTTAATAAAGGCTTATCTGTAGTAATATCTACCCCTGCCATTTGTGCCAATTCTACTGGAGTTTTTGTACCTCCTGCCTTTAGGACTTCCTTCCAATCATCTAAGGCCTTTTGTCCTTCAGTTAAGACTCTTTTGCTTACTTCTGTAGCAATTGTCAAGCCTGCACTGTAGGTATATGGATATAGACCCATATAATAATGGGGCTGCCTCATCCAGGTTAATTCTGCACCTTCATTAATCTTTACTGTATCACCCCAGAATTTCTCCAGAGTCTCCCTTTTTAATTTATTTAATGTAGCAGCTTGAACACTACCACCTTCATCTATTATCTTATATACTTCTCTTTGGAAATGTGCTTCTAATAAATGGGTTACAAAGTTATGATAATAGGTACGGGATATAATGGAGGATAGTACCCATCTTTTCATCCTTTTATCTTCAGTATTCTTCATTAGATAATTTGCCATTAACATTTCATTCATAGTAGATGGAGCTTCTATGAAATACAAGGATGGCCTTGTATCAAATATATTCTGATTTTGATGAGCTAAGTAAAAATGGCCTGCATGACCTAGTTCATGGGCTAAGACAAAGACTTCTCTCATTCTTTCTGTCCAAGATATTAATATATATGGGTGACTACCATATGGACTTGAACAGAAGGCTCCTGTAGACTTACCCTTGTTTTGAACAAAGTCTATCCATCTTTCATCATAGGCTCTTTTTACTACTTCCAGATAATCTTCTCCTAAGACAGATAGGGCTTCTTCAATATATTCCTTGGATTCTTCCACTGATATTTTAGGCTCAAAATCTGGATCTATATCTAATTTTAAATCTGCAAAGGTCATTTCATCTAAATTGTGTATTCTTTGAATTAACCTTGCATACTTCCTCATATGGGGAGCTAAATGCTCCATAATTATGTCAATTTGCCTATTATATAAGTCTCTATCTACCTTTTGGGGGAATAAGAGACTATCTATTACAGAGTCAAAGCCTCTTAAAGTAGCTAAGGTCTTTTCTTTTTGTACTTGAGTTTGATAAACAGTAGCTATGGTATGTTGGTATTCTCTTAATTTTTTTGAAAAAGCTTCAAAGGCTGCCCTTCTTATTTCAGTATTAGGCTCATATTCCCATTGGCCTTCAAATAATACAAAGGATAAGGGATATTCCTTTCCATCTACTGTAAAAGTACCAAAGTCCATATCTGCCAACTTGGCCCTATTATAAATCTGATAGGGTGCCCCTAGGGTACTAGATAGGGCAGACAAAGCCTTTTCCACCTCTGGATGGAGGGCATATTCTTTCCCCCTTATTATTTCCTTAAGGTAACCTGCATTTTCCTTAGAGCCTCCTATAGCTTCCTCAATTACCTTTTCATCTGCTTCCATTATTTCAGATTCAACGAAGGATATTTGGCTGCTTATACCTGCAGTAATATTAGAAAGCTTCATTTGCCTAGTTTGATTTTCAACATTTGTTTGATCTACTGCAAGTCCTAAATAAGAATAGGAGCTTGTTAGGTTAATTAGTTGATACAGGCTTCTTAATTTATCTAAGCAGTTATTAATAGTAGTTGGGCTGTTTAATTTTCCCTTAAACTCCTTTTCAATTTCATTGGCTATATCTTGTGCTTCTTTTATAGCCTGTTCAAATTCTTCTTCTGTCTCAAAAATTCCACTTAAGTCCCATGTAAGCCTTTGGTCTACATCCTTCCTTTCCAAAAGTTCCTTTGCCATTTTACTCCT
>NZ_FMDO01000049.1 GCF_900095305.1 Proteiniborus sp. DW1
CTGTCCCCCTGTCTCTGCTGTCTCATTAAGATTTCTTTACAATTACATGAAGATGCTCTGTAGCATCTCTATACTGAGGCAGTTCACAAAATTCTGCAGCTTTTTTTAAATAGTTTTCATACACTTCAGGCATATACAAATATAGATTTTTCACCTGAGTACTGAGTCCTGCCAAAAAACTTTCTGCACCGGCATAAGATACTATTTCAAATCCAGATTTCTTGATTTCTTCTAAAGCTAAAGGAGGTGTAGTAAAATATGTAGAAGTAAAGCTTTCCTCTGGAGAAAACTTTAGATCTCCATTTTTATACCTGTCAAAATGCCCTACATCTTTAAAGACGTCTGGAAATTCCCCTACACTTGCCTTGAGTGCTCCCCATGTGTTGATATATGATATGAGCGCAATACCATTGTTTTTTAATATCCTATAAGTATCACTTAATACCTTAATCCTATCTTCATGACTATGCAAATGATATAGTGGGCCCATTACTAAAACTCCATCAAAAGACTCAGCCTCTAAAAACTCAAGCTCTAATGCACTTTTACAATAGTAGTTTTCTGCAGTTAAATTAGCTTCTTCAATCTTCCGTTTTGCAATGTCTAGCTCATTTTTTGATAAATCCAAAAGGCTAACCCTATATCCCCTTTTGAGTAACTCTAAAGAGTATCTTCCCGGACCTGAACCAATATCAATGATTTTACCACTTTTAGGAAAGTGCTTTTTAATTAGATACATTGTAGAACAAAATTCTACCCTTGAATATGGATTATTTAATCGCTGCCACTCAAGTTCTGCATTCTCGTCATAATATTTTCTTACTTCACTTGTCATAAAAATTCCCCCTGTTATTATTATAAAAAAACCTACAGAATCAGCATTATGGTGACTCCGCAGGCTTTATTATCCGCGTGTAGGATTTCTCCCTGTATCGCTCACAATTACTAAGTATTTGCTTAGATACACTCACTATATACGAATATAATTCACTATATATGAATTTTTATATATTATATTTACTTTCATATCTTTTGTCAATATTGAAGATACTCTACTTTCCCTACTAGCAATAAATCCTTACACTCTAATTTTATAGGCATTATAATTTTTCCTTTAACTAAATCCTTTCTATAGTATAGCTATCTTGCATTAGCTAGGTAATAGGTTTTCTTTCAAATCATAGAATTAGCAACATATCTAGCTAACAAGTAAAGGAGTAGCCATGCTACTCCTTTACTTAGTAAGTTGCTATTGGTCCATTAGGACTATTAATAATTTCTATTTTTGTTTCAAAAATATCTGTCAGTATTTTTGAGTCCATAATCTCTTCAACTGTTCCAAAAGCAGCTATTTTCCCATTCTTCATGGCACATATTCTATCGGAATATTTCGCTGCAAAATTTATATCATGCAAAACAGTCAAAATTGTTCTCCCAAACTTATCAGCGGCGTACCTTAAATGTTCCATCATCTGAACAGAACGTGCCACATCAAGATTGTTCAAAGGTTCATCCAATAATACATATTCTGTTTCTTGACACAATACCATGGCAACATAGGCCCTTTGCCTTTGACCTCCAGAAAGCTCATCTAGATATCTATTTTCTAAGTCAGTCAGGCCTAAAAAGTCAATATATTTAGAAATTATATCCTCATCCTTATCTGTTAGCCTTCCCTTAGAATATGGAAAACGCCCAAAACCAACTAATTGTCTAACCGTAAGCCTTGTAACAAAATGATTTTCTTGTCGTAAGATAGTCAATATTTTCGCCAAATCTTCTGACTTAGAGGCAGTAACATCCATATTTGCCACCTTAATCTGACCTTCATCCATATTCAACAATCTTCCAATCATCAAAAGAGTCGTTGATTTCCCAGCACCATTTGGACCAATTAAAGAAGTAATCCCAGCTTTTGGTATCGTAATACTCAAAGGCCCTATCGCTACCTCATCAGTATAAACCTTTTTTACATTATCTATATTTATCATAAAGTCCCCTTCCTCAACAATACTATTAAGAATGTAATACCACCAAACATTTCGATAATTATTGAAACTACACCCTGTGCATTGAAAACATGATACATAAAGAAATATGAAGTAGTTATTATCAAGAATCCTATGGCAAGGGACATTGGAAAAATATATCTATGGTCATATGTTGACGCTACTTGATAAGTCAAAGTCGCAACTAAGAACCCATAAAAAGTAAGGGGTCCAACTAAGGCTGTTGAAATTGACATTAGTATAGATACTAGTACTAGTCCTAATATTACACCTATTTGATGCTTAACACCCAAGGCTGTAGAAACATGTTTTCCAAGGGACAATACATTTAGCTTTTTAGAATATCTAATAAGAATTATGGCAGTAATTATTACAATTGGAATTGCAATAGGAAAATATGAAGGATCTGCATTATTAACAGAGCCAAATAATCTTGCTTGTAAAATATCAAACTCAGATGGAGCAAGTAGCCTTCTCATAAAAGTTGACAAAGATCTCAAGCCAGTTCCAATAATAACTCCTACTAATAACATTAGCTGTAAATCTCCATACTTCCCTGAAAGTAGCCACCCGTAAAGTATTAAACACATTAAAACCATAGCAATAACTTGAAATAAAAACGATCCAACACCACTAAAACTTATAAAAGCACTAACTCCAAAGAAAAACATTGTACTTGTCTGAATTGTAGAATAAAGTGCTTCAAAACCCAATAGGGAAGGTGTTATAACCCTATTACCCGTAATTGATTGAAAAGCAACAGTGGATAAACTCTGACAAATTGCAGCTATGACCATAGAAATAATAGCTACCATCCTTCTTTTAACTACTGGGATAAAAGAAGGTGAGCTGACTGGAACTGGATTGTTATAAACCAGAAGTCCATAAGATGCCAAAAGTCCCAAGGCAATAAATGTTATAAGTAAGAACCAATAACGTTTTTCTTCTTTCTTAGAACGAAAAGCTCTAGCAGATCTATTTTTAGTATTTAGTCCTGAGTCTATTTTTGTACTTTCTTTATTTCTATATACGAGTTCGCTCATCTTGACCTCCTTTGTCTCAATAAAACTACTATAAATACCACCGAGCCCAGTGTTCCAAGTATCATTGAGACAGGTACTTCAAAGGGCATTATAATAGTTCGAGAAATTATATCACAAACAGTTATAGTTCCCATTCCTATAACACATACCCAAGGCAAATTACTCCTAAGATCATCGCCTCTATACATGGAAACAATATTTGGAACAATTAACCCTAAAAAAGGTAAATTCCCAATAACAGCTGCAACAATTCCTACAGCAAGAGCAATAAGACCAGTACCCAAAAGAACTATATTATTATAGTTCAATCCGAGACTTGTTGTCATATCTTGTCCTAGTCCAGCTAAAGTAAATCTGTCAGCATAGATAAAAATAAAGAAAGTAACTATAACAATTAACCATAAGTATTCATATCTACCAACTTGAACTGGTGCAAAGGATCCCACAAACCATGTTTCAATATTTTGTGTCATCTGAAATACAAGTCCAATAAAAGTAGAGAATGCAGAAATCACCGCACCAAGCATCATCCCAATAATAGGTACTATTAAAGACGAACGGAGTTTTACTCTTCTTAAAAAGAAAAAGAAAATCATAGTTCCAGCAAAAGAAAAGATAATAGCACCAGTCATTCTTTGAACTAAGGTTGGTGCAGGAAATAATAGATAGACAATTGTAAGTCCCAAGCCTGCCCACTCAATAGTTCCAGTTGTAGTAGATTCAACTAAACGATTCTGTGTAATAAGTTGCATTACTAGTCCTGACATAGACATTGCAGCACCAGTAAGCATTAGTGCAATAGTTCTTGGAACACGAGTTATGAAAAACATTCTCATTCCATCTTCTTGTCCTCGTATATCGTAAACTCCTGTAAACAGTGATATAATGCCCAAAATCACAACAAGCAAAATCGCTAAAATAAAAGGTTTCGTCCATATTCTATTGTTATTACAGCGTTTGGGCTGAGAACTCTCAGCCCTTGCCATTGTTTGAATTGTATTTTTTTGCACTTAATATACCCCTTTACTACTTAGCTAGAGCATTTGCAATATCTTGAAATAATTCTAGATAAGTTTGAATTGATTCATTAGTGTAAGTATCTGCTGGTGCATAAACTATATTTCCTTCTCTTACTGCTTTTGTGTTTTGAAGAGCAGGTGAATTATCTATCACATCTTGTGCAGGAACTGCATCAGTTGTAGAAGATACTGCAGCATCACGATCTAGCACGAATATCCAATCAGGATTACTTTGAGCAATAGCTTCAACAGAAATTTCATCCCCTTGATGATCTGAAGTAGCACTATTGATATCTAAGGCTGGAACCCATCCAAAGATTTCATACATTGGCCCCCAAACACGTCCAGAATGAGGTGCTGAGAAGCCAATATTTCCAGCAGAAACTATGACACTCATGATTTTATCTGTTCCGTTATATGAAGTCTTCACATCTTCTATAGCTTTGTCAAATTCAGCTACTAATTTTTCAGCCTCTTCATTTTTATCAAAGATTTTTCCTAATGCGATTGTAGAATCCTTTAGTCCACTTACTAAGTTTTCACCAGGCGTAGCAGCAGTCTCAGAAACATCAAAATTTAAATCAATAACTACTGCATTGGGAACTAGTGCCTTTATGTCTTCATAGAAGCTTGCAAATCTTTGACCGATAATTACAAGTTCAGGTTCTACAGCAGCTATAATTTCAAGATTTGGTTCGCGGTGATTTCCAACATCTAGTACTGACTCATCAGCCACATATGGTGAATCTGCTGGCATTACTCCCTTAGGAACTGCTGCTAATTTAATTCCCCAATCAGATAATGTTTCAAATGTCCTATTGTCTAATGCAACTACGTTCTTAGGATTTACAGGAACAGTAACAGTTCCATGAACATCTGTAATTTCTACTGTTGTAGGTTCAGATACTGTTGGTTGCTCATTGCTTGTTTGCTCGTTAGCTACAGGTTGAGTAGTTTCATTACTTGAGCTTGAACAAGCTGTAATCATTAAAGCAAAAACTGTAATGACAGAAATAAGTATAAATAACTTTGATTTTTTCATAATTTCTCTCCTTTTGTATATTCTGATTATGTAGCAATTATTGAAATGATGAACTAATATCAAGGCAATATTTATATGCTATAGTAAGCTAATCATTTTCCATTAAAATCTCGTATATATAACACGGGGTTATTTGATAATAATTCTCATTGTCAATAACTTATTTTAATATAACAAATCCAATATAAACTGTCAACTCTTTTTCTATATCATTTTCTTTCCATATAAAAAGTGGACCTAGAAAAAAATATTCTAAGTCCACCTACCTTGCAATTTAAACAACTACCTTGAAAAGTTACAATGCATCTAAAAATATTGTCATTATTCGCCATTATCTTTTAATAGTAATATGAGCCTAGCATCTTGAAGTTGGTCATAATTATAGTTCAAATATCTGGTACTATTGCCCAATTACGTTTCCTTCTTTAAAAAAACATATGTGTTTTTATTCGATAAATGCTCTTTAAAAACATAATTTAGTCTATCAAAGCTTTTAATATCCTCTATATATTCAATCTTATTTTCTGCCATAAACCTTACCATTTCTCCTCTTGCCATCTTTACTAGTGTGCCTTTTTCTATTATCTTTTCATCAATCATTTCACCAAAGACACAAGTAACAAATCTTATATTTTCATTTAAATATTTAGATATACATTTGCTGTATTCTTTAGATGCCAAGTTTACAATACAATTACTCTCTGAAAAAAGCTTATTTGCTATCTTACTATTCCAAAATTCGTAAAGCGTGCTTAAGTTATATCCTTTTAACTTTGCCTGCATTTCCAACCTGTATGTCACCACCCCATCAAATGGACGCAGCATACCATAAAAACCTGAAAGAATACGAAGATGTTCCTCAATATATTCATATTCTTCGGTTTGAAACACCACTGGAGCCATATATTGATACTGAATACCTTCAAATGAAAGAATTGCTGGAGTCAAATTACGGTACAAATTCATACTCTGTATTCTTTCATAATTAAGAGTAGCTATTTTATCATTGCAATCCCAAATTGATTTCAAATCTTCATAACTTAATCCTTTTAAATATTCCATCAGTATCTTAGTGTCATCTATAAAATAAGGAAGTTGATTATAATTTAAAGTATCTGTATCTACTTTCATCTTCTTTGCAGGTGAAATAATAATTCTCATAATTACCTCCACGAGACAAGGGGACGCTTCATCTGTCTCGAGACAAGGGGACGCTTCATCTGTCTTATCTCGCGAGACAAGGGGACGCTTCATCTGTCTTATCTTGCATTCATCTCGATTACTCTCCTCGTTTTTAATACCTTACTTAGTTTTCATATACTAATACCCGTCTCATAATTAAATTTACTTGATTATCACATTTTTTACATTGAAAAACTTTGTTATATCAGCTAAATTATACTGTTTGCTAATTTTTTCAATTGGTAACATCATAATGTTTTTTCATCTATCTCTACTTTCTAGACATTGATAATATTCATGCGACTACAAAACCTATTATTAATGTCCTGATTAATTATGTATCAACAAAAAAGCCATACCTACGATATTAAAGCAAATATTACTGAGTATTCCTACTCCATATTTAATTTTCTAGTTGGAGCATTTTCTCAACTTAAACTGGATTTTGATAAAAGCATCTTAATATTTTTATTAAATAATCTTCTATCTCAACTGCTTCGCTCTTATACCTGTTCTAATACAAATGGCCTAGCCTTTCATTCTTATTGTTATTCCAACTAGCATATTTTACTGTCCTACGTTTATAATTACTACTAATTTTTCATTTTTCTTAACTAATATATAGAGAATTTATCCATAAGACAAAAACATATATTTCAAATTCCCCAGTTTTTTTCACTTTTATAGTTGCTTTTCTAAACTAATCTTCATATTATATCCACAAGACATTTGAAACGTCCCCCTGTCTTCGAGACATTTGAAACGTCCCCCTGTCTTCCCGTCCCCCTGTCTTCCTTAGACTTAATGAAGCTTAGGCAGGAACTATAGGTTCAATCTGATTTAAATTTCTCTTTAGACATTTATGTGGGTATAAAGTTAGACTTGAAATTATATATAAACTAAGGCTCTGCTTAACAAATCATAGCTAGAAACTAAATTTTATTAAAACTTCTAACCATATATAGTACACAATGACTTAGTTTTAGGCCATAACTCTCATTGGAGATTTTGTTAAATATTTTTAGCGTAAATATACTGGCTAAAATTCATCTATAGGAAAAGTGTTTTTGTACTATCTAACGAACAAAAAGGGGAAAATTGTTAAAAACACTTGGTTTCACCCAAGTGTTATATTTCCTTTTATCCTTATCAAATTATGCAGCTCACTAATTCATCTATAGTCACCATATGGAAAAAGTCAGCAGCTCTAATTTCGTCAAGTTTAGCTCTTATGCCCTCTTCTTTATAAGGGCAACCTATTAATGAATCAGCAACTATTCTAACATCACCCTTACTAAAGAAGTCCCCAAATATTGTACATTGCTCTATATATCCATTTTTCACATTAAGCTTAAATTCTACTTTACCACCACTAAACCTCTTGCTTTTTGTGATATTGAACTCAGGTGATTTACCATAATTCCACTCCCAAGTTCTAAATTTGCTATCCGCTATTTCTTTAACTCTTAAAATATCTTTTTCATTTAATTTATAGGTTCCTTTAGCATCCTTAAGTAAATAGCTCACCATCAAGTCTCTAAATTCTATTGTACTGATCTTTTTATCCAAGTTATCTGCTACATTAGTAACTCTTTCACGTACTGATTTTATCCCCTTTGAAACAATTTTTTCATCAGATACAGTTATTGATCTGACTAGCTCATCTAAGTCAGTATTAAATAAAATGGAACCATGATGTAAAAGGCAATTATTATTGCTATATTGGGCATTGCCAGAGATTTTCTTTCCATTTATTAATATATCGTTTCTACCGCTTAGCTCTGCCTTTACACCTAATTCATTCAAGGCTTTAATAACTGGAGTTGTATAAGTGCTAAAATCAATATCACGAGATTGTTTATTTTTTACAATAAAGCTAAATTGCCACCCATTAGGGTCCGTATATATAGTTCCTCCCCCACTGATACGTCTAACAACATGAATGTTTTTCTCTTTTACATAATCTTTATTGATTTCTTCTAAGGTATTTTGGTGTTTTCCAATCATCAGTGTAGGTTCTGTTCGCCAGAACATGAAATATTCATCACTTATATCCAGCTCATTTATCAAATAACATTCAAGGGCAAAATTAAAAAATGGATCTAAAGAGTTATTTTCAACATATATCATATGATTATAGCCCCCTAATCCTCTTAATCGCTTCTAGGGCATTATATGAGCTTCTTACTAGTGGCGAGCTTGCTACATATTTTATTCCTTTTTCTTCACCAATTCTCTTGTATTCTTCAAAGGTCTCTGGGGTTACATATTCTTTTACTTCTATATGTTTTGATGAAGGTCTTAGATATTGTCCTAATGTAAAAATATCACAATCTATTTTAACTAAATCATCCATTAGTTTAAGTACTTCTTCTTTTTCTTCACCTAATCCTAACATTATTCCTGTTTTAGTCAATATGTCGGGGGACTTTTCCTTTACATATTTTAAGACATTAAGTGATCTACTATAAATAGCACCTGGTCTAACAGTTGAATAAAGAGATGGAACTGTTTCAACATTATGATTTATAACATCTGGTTTTGCATCTATAACTATATCTAGACTCTCTTTTACTCCCTTCAAATCAGGTATCAACACTTCTACAGTAGAATCTGGTATAGCTCTTTTAATAGCACGAATTGTTTTTGCAAAATGTACCGCCCCACCATCTTCTAAGTCGTCTCTAGTTACAGAAGTTACAACTATATGCTTTAAGCCTAACTTTTTTGATGCTAGAGCCACATTTTCTGGCTCATTTGGATCTAAAGGAAATATCTCTCCTTTTGTAACATCACAAAATTTACAATGTCTTGTACAGTTTGGACCCATAATCATAAAAGTTGCTGTGTTTTTCTTGAAGCACTCACCCATATTAGGACAACTAGCTTCTTTACATACAGTATTTAATGATAGATCTTTAAGCATTATATTCATTTCTCTAATAGCTTCTTTAGCTTCTCTATCCTGTACTGTTTTTAGCCATTCCGGTTTTCTCATATTCATAATTATCACCTTATCCTTCCTGTTAGCTTTCAAAGTTGAATAAAAACATTAAGTTTTTCTCACCACATTTTTATAGTTATTCAATTACACTCTTAAAATATAACATTCACTAATAAAATTATCAAATTAGTTATTTTATTGTCAAAAAAGTTGCCAAGTATATCTGGCAGCTATGCAACTTCTATGTAATTAGCGCTTAGCATCGTCTTGTACTAGGAAATTAGAAAATCAGCTCCCTTGGTGTATAGATTTTTTACTTAAGAATAATCTATTATGATACACTTGGACGTAAAGCTATTATGTGATAAGATATCTAGTGTATATTTAACTTAATATATACATATGAAAGGTAGTGCATCAGAATGGATAGTTTCTTTAAATCAAGATTCAAATACGAAGAAGATGATTATGATAAACTAAAACGTATAAGTAAAAGTAAAAATAAATACAAAGCTTTTACTAATAAATCTACTATGAAAAAAACAGAGTTCGATTATGAAGAAGACCCCTATGAACCTGAAAAATGCTAAAGGAGATTATTACCCAAGTCCTCTATTGTTATGTTTGATATGTATTTTTAGGGTATATCAAATATAGTTTTGGCACCGGTATGTCCTTCTTTACTAAATCTGTAAATCCCCCTTGCATAAACCATTAGTATACTAGCAATAAATTCAGAATTGCTATCGCTATCCAGCTTTAGAGAAAATTCTGATTTTATTATTCAATAGATTCACTCCCAAATCTAATATTTAATATTATAGTAAATATATTCAAACTCGAAGTTAAAAATAAAAATCTCAATAAAAATACTCTCCTTTTAGTATCAGATTCTTATTCCATAATTTACCTACCTTAAGGAGAGTAAACTTATTTCTTAACATTTAATTATTTCTAGTACATTAACTTATTAATATTAATTTGCTTAATAGCAGGACATTTTTTCTTCTCTTTAGGTCTATAAAATTCAATTAAAACTTTTCTTTCATCTTTTTTATCTTCTGTTTTTTTGTCCTCTATTATGTCACTTATAGCTTCATTGCATGTTCCACAAAGCTTGTCCGTAGGTACACGATATAAAATGTACTCCTCATTTGCTAATCTTATAAGCTTAGCATCATCTTTATTTGCTATAAACATCATTTTTAATCCCCCTAATATCAATAATATCTTTACTGAATTTCTATGTATGCCAAATATGCTATCCTGTTTATAAGTAAGCCAATTTACCTCAATAATATTATAACTCAATAAAAAAATATTGTAAACCTCTTTACATTTATTTTTATATGTGATATTCTAATCTAAAGTAAAATTAATTATATTTAGGTTGAAAGGTTGATTGTTTTGGAAGAGCATTTTGAAGTTACTGTAGGTCAAAATCTAAAAAGAATAAGAAAAGATCTAGGTCTAAGGCAGCATCAGATTGCTGGTGAGGATATTACTAGAAACCTGATTAGTCTTATTGAAAATGATAAGGCTACATTATATGACACTGCAGCTAATATAATGGCTAGAAATATTAATAAAATTATGAGTGAAAAAAACTTAAACATTTTCATTAAACCAGAAGATTTGCTTAACCCTAAAAGATACAATGCAAGAAAAAAAGCTGATACATATATTGAAAGATTAGAAGATGACTTAATCAATAAAAAATTTGACATTAAATCGAACGAGCTTAATGAAATTGAAGCTTTTTTAAATGAATGGGATTTAACTGATAAGAAGGTAAAGATATATGAGCTATTAGGAGACATTTTTTATGCTTCTAATAATTCAAACAAGGAATACTACTATTATTTTAAAGCTTTAGAATCCTCTTATGATTTTCCGAATATGAAGGGCCGCTATAAGATTGCACTTAAATTAGTTTTTAATTGCATAGTCACAGGCAAATGCGATGAAGCCATTAATTTATGTAAATATATGTTACTCAGTCAAAATGACATACCAGATATGTATAAAGGTGTGTTTTATTATAACAGTGCTTTAGCTTACAAAAAATTAAAAGAATATGATAATTGCTTAAATAATTTAGATATTGCCAAAAAATACATTGATGATACTAGTGATAATTTTAAAAAAATATTAATGCTAGAAGGCATTTCTTATTATGAAACTAAAAACTACAATAAAGCCTTAGTAAGCTATGAGAAATTTTTAGAAATACTCGGTGAAACAAATCGTTTTGACGAAATTTGTGCAACATACATAAATATAGTTCAAATTCATATAAAGAGAAACGATAAAGAAAGTATTCTGAAATACTTTGATAAAATTATGACTACTCTTCCATACATAGATGATGATTCATTTTATCTTACCGAAATATACTATGAAATATCAAATGTTTTTTTATACTTAAATAATTATGAAGAGTCTGAGAAGTATTTAAATACGGCTTTAGCCTCATCAAAAAAATTTGGAATGCATAATCTCTATAAAAAGTTTCTAGGTAAACTAATGGAGCTATATATTAATACAAACAGCTTAGATAAATTATCTGATCTGTTAAAAACAATAGATGATGAGATTATTAATATTAGATTCAAAGAAGATTTTATATTAGTACTCAAACTTTTACTATATTTCATAAAGCAAAATAACTATAAAGAAGCAGAAAACTTAATAATAGATTTATTACAAAAAAAGGAGGTATAATTAATGAAAAAGAAAATTCTTGTTCTATTATCAGTTTTAACTCTTATTACAACTCTAAGCAATATAGCCTTTGCAGGTACAGTAGATCCACCACCTATTAGAGAACTATCTATTAGAATTTCTGACAACATCATAAAATTATCAGAGTAATGAATACCAAAAGCATTACACCTATTGATAAAACCTGAAAAATTAGATGAACTTCACAGCCCACTTTTATGTAGGTAAAAAACAAGCTTTTCACAAAAAATAAGCCTTAGGACTCTAAGGCTTATTTTTTTCATAGTTATTTTTTTATCTATTTTTAACCTTCTATAATATCAATTTTTATGGTACAATATCACGAGGATTGAATTTAAATAAAGGATGGTAGTTAGATGATTAATGTAACAAATTTAAGCTTGCAATTTGGTGGGCGTAAGCTCTTTTCAGATGTAAATATAAAATTTACTCCGGGAAACTGCTACGGGGTTATCGGAGCAAATGGTGCAGGAAAAAGTACTTTCTTAAAGATTTTATCTGGAGAGATAGAGCCAACTACAGGTGAAGTAAGCATAGCACCAAATGTTCGTATGTCAGTTTTAAAGCAGGACCACTTCCAATATGATGAGCATCAGGTATTGGAAACTGTCATCATGGGTAATGCAAGACTGTATGAAATCATGAAAGAAAAAGATGCTCTTTATGCAAAGGAAGATTTTACAGATGAAGATGGAATAAAAGCCTCTGAGCTTGAGTGTGAGTTTGCAGAGCTAGATGGTTGGGAAGCAGAATCTGAAGCCTCTTCTCTACTCCAAGGATTAGGTATAGGCACAGAATTACATGATAAAAAAGTAAAAGAACTTTCAGGAAATGATAAAATCAAGGTTCTACTAGCCCAAGCCCTATTTGGGAAGCCTGGAATCTTGATACTTGACGAGCCTACTAACCACTTAGATATCAAGGCTATATCATGGCTAGAGGAGTTTTTAATAGAGTTTGAGGGTACTGTCATAGTAGTATCTCACGATAGATACTTCTTAAATAAGGTATGTACACATATGGCTGACATAGACTTTGGAAAGATTAAACTATATGTGGGCAACTACGACTTTTGGTACGAATCAAGTCAATTAGCTCTTCAAATGATGAAAGACCAAAATAAGAAAAAAGAAGAGAAAATTAAAGAGCTTCAAGACTTTATTGCTAGGTTCAGTGCAAATGCTTCTAAGTCTAGGCAAGCAACTTCTCGTAAAAAGCTTCTTGAAAAAATTACTTTAGATGATATACAGCCTTCTAGTAGAAGATACCCATATGTAGGCTTTAAGCCTGAGAGAGAAGTTGGAAACAATATATTATCTGTTGAAGGATTGTCAAAAACCATAGATGGAATAAAGGTATTAGATAATATTAGCTTTACTGTAGCTAAAGATGATAAGATAGCCTTTGTAGGTGAAAATGAAATAGCTAATACTACATTATTTAAAATACTAATGGGTAAAATGGAACCTGATAGTGGCGAGTTTAAATGGGGTGTTACTATAACTACAGCTTATTTCCCTAAGGACAACTCTGAGTTCTTTAATGATGTGGAACTAAATCTAGTAGATTGGATGCGTCAGTTCTCTGAAGAAAAATCTGAAAGCTATTTAAGAGGATTTTTAGGTAGGATGCTCTTCTCAGGTGAAGAAGCTCTAAAACAAGCAAAGGTGCTTTCAGGTGGAGAGAGAGTAAGATGTATGCTCGCTAAGATGATGCTAAGTACAGCAAATGTTTTAGTTTTAGACCAACCTACTAACCACTTAGACTTAGAGTCTATTACAGCCCTAAATAATGGTCTTAGAGATTATAAAAGCAATATATTGTTTACTTCTCACGACCATCAGTTTATACAAACTATAGCTAATAGAATTATTGAAATCACTCCTTCTGGACTAATAGACAAAAGAATGACCTATGACGAATATCTTGAGACAAAAGGACAATGAATATAGTCAGGGATATGCATATAAGCTGCATATCCCTTTTCTTTTCACATATATTAACTTGATTGCTTAAACAGCTTTGACAATATTCCACTACTATGCTTTACCTCTATTTTATGGACTTCATCTATTTCGATATGCTGTTCTAAGCATGTTTTTAAGATTTCATCTTTAAGCTCACATGGAAATTGTGCTGCTGTTCCACAACTTGAGCTAACCTGTCTAGGCACAGGCATTAGTTTCACATCTACTTTATTTTCTTTCATAACTTTTTCAAAGGTAAGAGCATGATTAGTAGTATGAAATGTAACTATACAATAATAATTTTCCACGATTTCACCTATTTTCTTATACTAAGAGTAAATTCATCATCATTTTCCTCAACATTAACTGTGTAGCCTTGGCTTGTTGCAAATCTTTTTATATTCTCAACTGCTACCTTTGCGTCTACAAGCACTTCAAAGTTCGTATTGCCACTATCTATAGCATTTTTAGTCATTATAACTGGCTCTGGGCAAGATCTACCTCTTGCATCAACTATATTAGCCATCTTATTGACCTCCTTCTTTCAAAGCAACTTTCTTCTTATTTTTATTTGCACTGACTACTATTGAAACTGCTATAACTATAGTTACTACAAGTCCAATTATCACAGCTATTCTTCCATTTGGAGTAGTTCCAGCTGCGCTAGATGCTAGCCCAAAGTTGTGAGCAAATGCTGCACCAACTATTAGTCCCAATATAGTAACAGCTGCATCTGTGTCTCCTTCTCCTGCTAAAATAGTTTGTCTAAGTGGACAGCCTCCAAGTAATACTGCTGTCAAACCTACTAATGCCATACCTAAGAAATTCCACACATGATCATTATGTGCTATTGGTTGTTCTATAAAACCAACTTTAAATGCAGCAGGATTAAATATTAAATTTCCAATAAGAGCAAATACAAATACTCCTATTATCCCCCATAGGAAATGAAAATCTTTGATTAAAAATGCATCTCTAAACCCACCTGCTGTACAAAGTCTAGTTCTTTGAAGCATTAAACCTACTATAAGTCCTGCTCCTAATGACATTAAAATAGGTGCTGTTTTAGAGCCAGGTCCCTCAGCACTGAAGAATATAAACGCAGGTGCAACTACTAGTAGTATCAATAATACTACAGCTATAACAGGCATTATATATCCTGATGCTGTAGGTTGTCTTGTACTCTTTCCTAAAGTAAAGCCTTTCTTTAAGAATTGAATTCCTATTAAAATACCAACTATGTAACCAACTAAGCCTACTAGTGAATTTAAATCACCATTTGCCAATCTCAAAATCATTCTAAGTGGGCATCCTAAGAATACTAGAGCTCCTACCATCATAAAAAATCCAAATACAAAGCGTAAAATCGGTGAGGAGCCACCCCTTGCCTTAAATTCACCTTTGGCCTTTGCAAATATAAATGATCCAAGTATAAATCCGACTATTTCAGGCCTTATATATTGCACTACTGCTGCTCTGTGAAGACCTAGAGCTCCTGCAATGTCTCTATAGAAGCAAGCTACACATATACCCATATTAACTGGATTTCCAAACTTTACAAGAAGTGCCGCCAGTACTCCTAACACTGCTCCCGAGCCTATTATCTTCCATTTTGCATTTTTCACGTTATCACTCCTCCATATTTATTTGCTTCCATATATAATTATATAAAGCTTGTCAGTTTATTAACAATAATTTTTTTCTATAACTCAAGCCTGTACTATCGATTTCCCAAATATGTACATACTGGGCGATATTTGTTTTTACTGTGTATTCACCTTTTGCGAATTCATTCATATTATATAATGATAGGTTTTTTTACTTCACTTACATAATTTGGAGGGATAAATTATATGAATGAAAATATCCAAGAAAAAATTAGAGAAGGAATTAGGAAATATAGGTATGCTAAATTCCTACGTAATGGAAGAAGTCTTGAAGAAGGCATTGATTGTCTTGGATTTATAAAGCTTTTTTATAAGGATTTTGGAATAGACATCCCTGGTGATGATGGAAAACCAATAGAAGAAGAATGGTATAGAGCTGATCCTGAAAGGTATATTAGGGGAATAAAAAGCTTAGGCTGCAGAAATGTCGGAATTGACGAACTACAACCCCTTGACTTAGCCTATTTTGTTGTTAATCATGATGTAATCACACATGCAGGAATTATGATAAGTAATAGAGAGTTTGTCCATATGTCTCCAAAAAGTGGTCTCCTTATCAGCAAGCTTGAGCGACATTGGAGAAGACGGTTTAGGGGTGCTATACGACTTATAGAATAGTATCACTGTCTGCCATACTGAGCGAAGCGAATGCATCTCTCCACGAGATACTTCACTACGTTCAGGATGACGAAAAATACCTAGTCAAATTCTTAAGTAGCTATTTCGTAAACTCATATGCAGCTATCCCCACTGCGATGGAAAGATTTAAAGAGTCTATTTCATTGCTATGGGGAATTATTATGCTAGTACCTATATCAGTAAACTCATCTCCTAGCCCACTTCCTTCATTACCAAATACTAATGAAAATGGTCTACTTGTGTTTACTTCAACTTCAGGTAGGCTCTTCTTTGCATTTAGCATAAATGTATATATATCATTACTGTATGTAGTCTGGTAGTTGTTGAAATCCTCAAAGTATTGGAATGATATCCTAAACACAGCCCCCATTGATGCCCTTATAGCTTTAGGGTCAAATATATCAACTCCTGGCCTTATAATTGCTAAATTTTTTATTCCAAAACCTAGAATAGTTCTTATGATAGTTCCCAAGTTTCCCATATCACTTGGATTTACTAATACAACATGATTGTTCTGTTCTTCTAGCCTTTGCTCATACTTTTTAAATACTCCTATGGCATAGCTGTTTTCTTTTTTTGATATTCTATTAATGGCCTTATCATTTATCTGAACTTGAATCTTATGCTCATTACATATATCTATTATCTTTTTTACCCCTTCATTTTCCTGTCCATCGGAACTTAGTAAAACCATTAGCACCTCTTCTTTTTTGTATTTAAGCAGTTCTAGTGTTGGAAATACTCCTATTGCATATGAATATTGAAAGTCCTTCTTATAGGATTTTAACTGGATATCCATGACTTACCTCCTGTTTATTAATGCTGTATAAAGACGACTCTAACACTATTATACTATTATTCGTGTAGCAAAGCATAGATATGTATTTTTTCATTCCCTATATTTTTTCTATATGTTATAATTGAGTAAAATAATGTGGGGGTGAGCGTCATTATAAAGAAAAAAAACTATTTTCATTTGTTGCCTATAATCATTATATCTATACTAATATTTAGGTTTTTTACAGTACCACGCTCATTTGCATCAATTACTAAATTGTTGCAACCTTTTATATGGGCTTTTTCAATTGCATATTTATTAAATCCACTACTTATTAAAGTCGAAGAAAAATTTAAGCTCAAGAGAATATGGAGTATATTAATTGTTTATGCTATTCTAATTATCTGTATAATAATTATAATAACTATTTTTACTCCTAAAATCGGTCTAGGCTTAAGCAATCTAGTTAAAGAATTTCCTAAATTTGTTGAGATTACAGAAAATTATATTAACACTCATACTCTTAATTTAGGTATTCTAGACAGACTTGGAGTCACAAATTATTTATATGAAAACCTTACAAATATCATTAGTCAAATAACAGCTTCATTAAACCCAATATTTAATAAAACAATAACTCAGCTTATAGGTTTTACATCTGCTGTTACCTCTACTCTAACAAATTTTGCTCTAGGCTTGATCATATCTGTATACATGCTAAAGGATAAGGAGTCCTTTAAAAAGCAAGCTAAGGCTCTAATGTATGCGATTTTTACGCCTGAAAGGGCAGAAAAAATAATTGATATAGGTAGAGAGTGTAATATACAGTTTTCCAGCTTCTTAATTGGTAAAATGATTGATTCTGCTATAATTGGAGTATTGTGTTTTATTGGATTATCTTTGTTAAAAACGCCTTATGCGTTAATTTTAAGTACTATAGTAGGTATAACTAATATGATACCTTACTTCGGACCTTTTATAGGTATGATACCAGCTACTATTATTACTTTGTTCTATAGCCCAATTAAAGCTTTATGGGTACTTATATTTATATTTCTATTGCAACAATTTGATGGATTGTATTTAGGCCCCAAAATACTCGGTATGCATGTAGGCCTGACTCCATTTTGGATAATAACATCTGTAACCATTGGAGGAGGAGTTGCTGGAGTTATGGGAATGCTTTTAGCTGTCCCTATTGCAGCAGTTATCAAAACAATGATTCAAAAATATGTAAATACAAAATTAGATGAAAAAAATATAACTCTATGATAGAATTATCCTTCAGAAAAGCTTTTATCTAAACATTACAAAAAATAAGCACTCTTCTTGAGCCACTGTAGAAAAGACTTTTAGAAAATTAGAGATTTCAATAATCTGCTTTAAACATGGTTAATCCTTTATATTAAAAATATATAATATAACTTTCATATACATCATAAAAGCTGCTAATTGACTAATTTAGCAGCTTTTATATGCCCTTTTATGCACACACTCAACACCTAATATGCAAATATATAACCAGATAAAGCCTGCACAAAAGCCCCCTATTATATCCGTAGGCCAATGTACCCCTAGATATATTCTACTAAAGCCCATAAGGCCTATAAAAATAATAGTAATTAGCCAAATAAGTATCTTTCTAGCATCTAACTTCTTGTTCCTTAAATAAAGATATGCAGCCATTCCATAAAAGCTAAGAGTATTCATTGAGTGTCCACTAGGAAAACTAAACCCACCTTGTTCTACTAAAAAATATTCATATGGTCTAATTCTTGCAAAAGATATTTTTAGCAAATGATTTATCATAACACTACCTAATATAGCTATTGCTAATACACAAAGCTCTTTACAATGTTTCTTTCTTATTAAATACCATATTAAAAATGGAGCAATTATGAAATAAAACTTAGCTGAGCCTATAAAACTTATTACTATCATAAATTTCATTATGCCGTGGTTTATATTTTCATGAATAGAAGAAATAATCTTTTGATCAAAATATACTCCGCCATCTGCTGTGGATATCTCAATAGCTAAAAATATAAATATTAACAATGATATTAGAGCTATTATAGCACCTATTACAATAGGTTTATTTCTCATCTTTTAAGCTACCACCTTTTAGTTTAATTTACTATTGAACTTCATGTTTTTACTGCTTATTCCATATTCATATTCTAATATATAGTTTTATATTTTCATAGTCTTATTTCCAAAATACTATCTTAAATCTAAACATTTAAAATAACTAGTATCTTTGTCCTAAATGTTTCAGTTGATATAGATTATCAATTTTCTATCCACCTTATCCACATTATCCACAATTAATAGTGGATAACTTATGTAAACAAATACATTTGCTAAATTATAAGATATGTAGAGTTATACTTTACATAATTGAAGTTTTTCCACAATTATTAAAGTTATCCACAGACTATTATTCACATATTTCTAATGTAGTAAACTATGATACTCATTATCGATTGATACAATTATTAAAAATTTTATTTATATTCATTTATCAATTTCGTTGAAATACCTCATCACTCCAATGTAGATTCCCCAAGCTATTTTTTGCTGATACTTAGGATCATTTAGCCTTCTTTCCTCTTCTAAATTTGACAAAAATCCACATTCAATTAAGACTGCTGGAGCTTCTGACTCCTTTATTACATAAATATCATCTCTTGGCTGGGGCAATCTTTTATTATTTTTGTCTAACACATTTTTAAACTCCTCTTGAATTATTAATGCTAAGTTCTTGCTTTTTTCACATCCTGCTTTATAGAAGGTTTGTGCACCATAGTATTGAGACTGAGTGAAGCTATTTAGATGAATTGATAATAGTACATCTGGTTGACCCTTATTTACTTCTATTCTTCTATTTCTAAGGTCTTCATTCTTTTTCTCTCTAATAGTTTTTGACTTTTCAGTATATAAACCTTCCCCGTCATTTCTAGTAAGTATGACTACTCCACCGTTTTCTTCTATTAATTTTCTAAGCTTTAAGGCTATTTGAAGGTTTACTTCATCTTCTCTTACTCCTTGTTTACCAACAGCTCCTGGATCAATTCCTCCATGTCCTGCATCAATGGCTATTACTTTGTCAGTAATAGGCAAATACATGGTAGGAACTGTTTCATTTCTTTCTACAAATACAAAAACTAATCCTAATACAAGTAAAGGTAATACTAGCAATACTTCTTTTCTAATAACTATAAGCTTCATTTAACTAACACTCCCTAATATGAAAAATAGTCATACTTAATACTATTTTTATATTAGGGGTGATATTACTAATATGTTAAGAGAATATTACCAATCATTCCATTCATCAAAGCCTTTTCTTACCCCTGTATAGAAAAATTCTGTATGCCTGCACCTAGGACATACATATACATCAAAAATCAGATGCTCTTCAATATCAAATAATGCTCCAAATATTCCTCTATTATTATCCTGTGAATCAAAACGATATTCTTTAAGATACTTCATCTGCCCTTTGCATCTTAAGCACTCAAACTGTTTTGCCATTTAAAAACCTCCTTCAATACATTAACCTATATAAAATGAATTTGTAGCCTATATAATGTATCATATAATATTAACGTCATTACTTCCATAGTCTTACAGTGTTATCTCTGCAATACTAAATCTCTGCAGAGCGTTTCCTAGATATGTCATAATACAACAAAAAACCTCGTGTAGGCTATAAGGATTTCTCCTTTATTAGCCCACGAGGCTTAACCAAACTTTATTATATTTAGACAAATTATTTCCCAGGCAATGTCGTACTTACTCAACTGTTACACTTTTTGCAAGATTTTTTGGCTTATCTATATCGCATCCTCTTTTATATGCTACATAATATGACAATAGCTGCAATGGGACTATACTTGGGACTGGTGTGATTTCATCTATTACATCTGGAATATAGATAACTTTATCAGCAGATTTTTGTATTTCACTATTCCCTTCTTTCGCTATTGCTATGACATATGCTCCTCTTGCTTTTACTTCTTTTATATTACTTAAGGTCTTATCATATAACCTATCTTGTGTAACTAGTGCTATGACTGGAGTCCCTTCTTCTATTAATGCTAGTGTACCATGCTTTAATTCTCCTGCTGCGATTGCTTCTGAATGTATATAGGATATTTCCTTTAGCTTAAGTGAACCTTCCCTAGCTACATCATAATCAATACCTCTACCAATATAAAACATGCTTTGTGATCTATATATTTCTTCAGCTATGCTATTTATATTCTCTACATTAGACAATATCTCTTCAACTTTACTAGGGAGGTGTGTTAAATTCTCTATAATACACTCTTTATCTTCATGGGCTATACTTTCATTTTTTGTAGCCATATCTAAGGCTAATAAGGTCAATGCTAATATCTGTGTAGTGTAAGCTTTTGTAGATGCTACAGCTATCTCAGGTCCTGCCCATGTATATAGTACATCGTCTGATTCTCTAGCAATAGAGCTACCTACTACATTAGTTATAGCTAAAGCCCTAGCTCCTTTTTCTTTAGATAGTCTTAATGCAGCTAATGTATCTGCTGTCTCTCCAGATTGGCTTACTACTATGACTAGTGTGTTTTGGTCTATAAATGGGTATCCATATCTAAATTCTGATGCTATATCTACTATTGTTGGAATCCTTACATATCTTTCTAAAATGTCTTTTCCAATAAGTCCAGCATGATATGCAGTTCCACAAGCTACTATATAAATTCTTCTGAGGTTTTTCATATACTCCTTTGATATGTTTATAGAATCCATCTTAATATCTACACCGTTACTTAGTCTAGGTAATAATGTGTCCCTAATAGCCTTTGGCTGTTCATAAATTTCTTTTAGCATAAAATGTTCATATCCGCCTTTTTCTGCTGCTTCTACATCCCATGTTACATTGAATACTTCTTTAGTTATTGGAGTACCATCTGTTTTCATTAAGCTTATACTATCTTTCTTTACTATGGCCATTTCATGGTTTTCAAGTATATATACTTTTCTTGTATATTTCAAAACAGCTGGTATATCTGAAGCTATAAAATTCTCTCCCTCTCCTATACCTACTATTAGTGGACTATCTTTTTTTACAGCTATAAGCATATCTGGATTATCTGCATGGATTATTCCTAGTCCATATGCTCCCTCAATCTTATTTATTGCTTTTTTTACTGCTTCTAAAATATCTCCATTATAATAATATTCTAATAAGTGTGCAATTACCTCTGTATCGGTATCAGATAAAAATTTGTATCCAAAACTCTTAAGCTCTTCTTTTATCTCCATATAGTTTTCGATTATTCCATTATGAACTACTACTATTTTACCATCACTGCTTTTATGTGGATGAGAGTTTACATCAGAGGGCTCTCCATGGGTTGCCCATCTAGTATGCCCTATTCCCATGTTACCTTCTATTGGATTTTCTTCTACATCTAATTTTAATATAGACAGCTTCCCTTTGAACTTTCTAACTTGAATCTTCCCTTCGTCTAATATTGCAACTCCTGCAGAATCATATCCTCTATATTCTAGTTTTTCTAATCCCTCAATTAATATTGGTGAAGCTTTTTTAGCTCCTATATATCCCATTATTCCACACATCTTTATCACTTCCTTATATTTATATGGATGTCTTTCTATTAAAATGCTAATTCTGACATTATATTATTCATATAAATATGTTTTAAAGCACGACAAACAAGCTCATTTTTTAATGAGCTTAAACCTACCTAGTTGTCTTTGTCTCCATAATCACTTATGGGTTTTGTACAACTGTTTACGGTGGTAGTAACACCGCATGGCACCCGCCGAATTTTCGATAAACCATGTCCTCGTCAACTCAAGTTATTGAGTTCTGGCGCTTAGTATTTAATTGTAACATAGTATTTCTATATGCCTCACCTCCCAAATAAATTAATAACTAACAATTAATAGAAAGCAATAGTATTATATGTTATTCTCGCCATTTTGGCAACAGTTTTTAGAAATAAAATTAAGTTAGATTCTTCCTGTAAATACAAAATGCCAGAGGTATTTTTCTCTGACATATTGTAGTTTTTCTATTCCTTTGATAACTAATGTATTGAATCTCATATTCCGTAACACACTATATACCGTAGTATTTTCAATATCCTTAACTCTATAATATTGATATTTCAAAGACTTATTTAATCAACCATGTGAAAATCCTGTGCAAAGGACTTATGACTCCACGACTTTTGATATAGTTATTATGTAACTTTTATTCAACCTTTTGCTCTATGTAAGTAATGTACTTCTATTTCTTCTAGTATATCGATTAGTCAAAGTCGTTAATATGATTTAAATTGGAGCATTACCTTCTTCCACTATTACTGCAACCGATATCATGGTAAATATCATTCACAAAACTTTATTAGTTTTTTGCTTATGGTCTTGTTCCTCTTCGACAAAATTTACTTGGCGTTCCAAAAGTATCTAAATTTCTAAATTTCTTTTCTAACGGAACTAATCTGATTTTATTCAATCTCCAAGAAGTTATTTTTTCTTTGCGTCTAACTCATGGCTCTGCTCATAAAGCACATTATTTCATGTCTATTATATCTTCCTCCAAATAGTCTCTCTGTCTGAAACCTAACATTCCAGCAATCATGGATACCGGAAACTTTCGGATTTCACGGTTTAGCTTAGTCACACTGTCATTGTAAATAAGGCGGCTAGTGCGCACCATGTTTTCAAAGGTTTGCACTGCATCCATGGCTTCGATGTAGGTTTGGTTTGTCTTTAATTCGGGGTACTGCTCCGTTATCATGGAAATCCTATCCAAGGCTTCGGAAATAATCCCCTCCTGGCGCAGCACATCATCAGGTGTTGATTTTGCTGTAATCACGTTCCTTCTAGATTTGATGATTTCAATCAATGTTTCGCTTTCACGCTTGGCATAACCCTTTGTCAAATCCAAAAGAGCCATCAAGACATCAAAACGACTTGACAGCTGCACACCAATTTGAGTCATAGCATTGCTGATATTCTCATCAATCACCACCAGCTTTCGCTGTATAGAGATCAACCATAGAACAATGATAGCTACAGTTGCAATGATCGCGATGAAATTTGATATCATTATCACTTCCTCCTATTTTTTAGAAAGGCAGATGTTAAATACCTGCATCCGCCTTTGTTATGGTATTACTTTTTATGTTTAATCCACTTGAATAAAACAGTAATTGCTATTCTTCGTAAAGCTCACTGACCTTAGCAATTAAATCAGGCATTGCTCCTAAAATAGCCTGATACTGCTCCACAAGGACATCCATATCCTCCTTGGAGGTGTCGCCATACTCACTTGGATCTGCCACACCGTGTTTTCCAGCATCGATCAATGTATAAACAACATTCAACTCCTGTACCGTAATCTCATCTGCTTCCCAGCCATTTTCTACGGCTAATGCAGCTGCTTCATTGTACAAAGGCTCTAGTTCAGCTAGTACATCAGAAAGTGTCTGTATTTGTTCCGGTGTTACATTCTGATAAGGCAAATCAACTGCATCCGTGCTATTTGCAGAAGGATCTGCAATCGTTTCTTCCGCTTCTTGGATATCTTCTCCTCTACATGCTACAAGACTTAGTGTCACTATAAGTGCCATTATAAGTACCAATAATTTTTTCATTTTATATCCTCCCTTCTCTGTTAGTTATTGTATAGAGAACCTTTCCCTGTATTAAGCCTATCATAAACTTTCCTAAAAAAACTTCTGCTGCATGAAACATGGTTTTTTTGACATGAAACACAATTTTTCGACTTCAACATAGTGTTGAATATCTAATTTTATGTTAAAATAAAAATTGAGAAATGGAGGTAGATAAGCGAATGAAAGGGGATACTAAAGAATGATAGTAACTGTTATTGGACTAATACGTTTTGGATTTTCTCTGCTCTTTGGAGTGGTGATATCGGTTCTTTTATCAGGAATAAAATCTACACGAAAGAACAAGTTTATCATTAGCTTCATCTGTATATATTTTCTTTTTGTTCAGTTCGTCAGCTGGTGGATTTTAGGCTTGGATTTGACATCAAAATTATATCCATTAATCATCCATCTTCCGATGATAGTTATTTTATCCCTATATTTTAAATGCCCATGGCACATATCTGCTATTAGCGTACTTACCGGTTATCTATGCTGTCAAGTGCCACGCTGGATAGGCTTCCTTGCTGGAGCAGCTTTTGACAGCAAAATCGCAGACCACGTTTTTTATATTATCACTGTATTTCTGGCTTATTATCTCCTGAAAAGATATGTAGTCAAATCTGTTCGACAGCTTATGATTAAATCTCCAAAATCCTGCCTACTGTTAGGTGGTGTACCACTTTTTTACTATATTTTCGATTACGTTACTGCCATCTATACTAATGTGTTATACAGCGGCGCAGAATGGGCGGTGCAGTTCATGCCCTCTACAATATCTGTTTTCTATTTTGTGTTTGTCATCCTTTATTACATTGAAACTCAAAAACAGGCTGATTTTCAAAGAGAGAGGGACATGTTGGATACGCAGCTTAGGCAAGCAAAAACAGAACTTGAATCATTACGACAGATTCAACAGTATGGTGTAGCCTATAGACACGATATGCGCCATCATCTTGCTCTTTTACAAGGACTTGCCTCTAAAGGGCTTATAGATGAAATCAAGGAATATCTGAAAACCGCTCAGTCTGACATGGATGCCATCACACCCATGCGCTTTTGCGAAAATGAAACTGTAAATCTGATTATATCCTCTTTCGCTGCCAAAGCAAAGCAGTGGGAAATCACTTTAACTGTAGACGTGAAGCTACCTAACTTGCTGACCTTCACAGACACCGAACTTTGTTCATTATTGTCGAACGCTTTGGAAAACGCCATACATGCCTGCCAAAATATAGCCGACATCAGTAAGCGCTATATCAAGCTTCGTATGTATTCAAAAAATAGCAAGCTTTGCATTGACATTCGCAACAGCTACCAGACAGAGCCCGTATTCCATCAGGGGCTTCCTGTATCAAATGAACAGGGGCATGGCTACGGCACCAAAAGTATGGCTCATATCGTGGAAAAACACGGTGGCATATACCAATTTTCAATCAAGGACGGATTGTTTATATTTCAGGCCACTGCATAATAGGTTTTTCTATATTATAGCTAAGGTTATATTAGCACTAACAGCAAAGATCTCTTTGAATATATTGTTATAACCAATGACATCTATACTTGAGTACCAGAAGGAATGTCACCCTGGTACGTAGCTCCCAAAATACCACTATTCCGTTATAAAAAAGTAACACTTTCCTAACGAATAAAAAACGCCAGATTGGTTTCCCAGTCTGACGCTCTGTATCTTTCGTGAACAAACTTTGTAATTTTGAACCGACTTTCTTGTAAGTCGACACCAATTGTCCAGTTACACACGAGTTTGCTCATCCACTGACAATGTTTGCTCGGCTGGTAAGCGAGTAGTTGCAAGGCCTATCGCCCATAAGTTACTTTGAGTGACAAAGATTGTTCGTGGGTTGCATTTACTTAAAAAATAGAAAAAAAGAGATAAAAAATGAGAAAATGACAAGCGAGTTTGCTCGTGAGCAGTGAAGAATGACAAAGTTTGCTCGTGGAAAAATTAGGACAGTGATACGCAGGGTATAACCTACGGGAGGAAATATCGAAACCACCTACACATACGAATTATACAGGCTTACGAGGGATTAAAACTGCGTCCGGATTTCATATTTTTATTTATTTCTATATCTATTTTTGAACACAAAAAAACCGCCAAAGGGAATGAACCCCCCTGACGGTTGGCGATTGCGATAAGCAAACTTTGTAATTCTAAACAAACTCGTGTGTAAAGAAACAATGAACAATTTATTATGTAATAAATAACTACACAATATAGTCCCTATTAATTTGAAATATGGTCGCATATTATGAAGAATGCGAAATACTTTTTTCAATTTAATTTTTAATAAATTTATTTCCATCCCACTTAAAAAAATCTTCAAGATTTTTGTCTTTTGTATTATCATAATACTCTATTTTAAATGTAATATTATCTATCTTTGTAAGTTTTGTAGAGTAAAAACCTGTGGTATCACTTATAAACAACGAAGAATAACCTTCAATAGGCAGTTCTTCTATTTTCCCATCCTTCCTTATTGTAAGCAACTTATAATCTCTGCCATTACTGGATGCATACTGACCTATTGTAAAATCTATATCTTCATCGCTATTATAATCGTCAAATTGAATTTCAAATAAAGTATTAAAAATCAAAGGCTCTTTAAATATTTTACTTAAATCAAATTGGCTTATAACATTACCTGCTTCATCTGACAATTCTATAATAAAATAGCCCTCCCATATAGTGCCCATATATGCTCCTGGAGTCCAATCTTCATAATATTTGCCTTTGACCATTTTTACTCTCAAATATTGATGTTCTCCATTAATAGGGAATAAATCATTATTCGACAATGTCATTGGCGATTGAATTGTAATATCTGGGCTTTCCTCCTTATTTCCACCAAAACCATTCAAGGAAGCAATATCAACTACATTTTTAGAGGAGCAGGATGAAAGTAGCAAAATTAATATCAGAACTGAAATTATTGTACTGGTTGTTCTTTTCAAAAGATTACCCCCTTTTGTTGATTCGATTCGATATTTATTCCATTTACTGCATAATATCATAATATCATTATTATCAATAATTTTCAAAAATAAAAACCGCCAAAGGGAATGAACCCCCCTGACGGTTGGCGATTGCGATAAGCAAACTTTGTAATTGTAAACAAACTCGTGTGTAAATAAACACCAAATGTTCAGTTACAAATAAGTTTGCTCACGTAGTGACAAAGTTTGCTCGTCTGGTAAGCGAGTGGTTGCAATGCTTCTCGCCCATAAGTTACTTTGAGAGACAAAGTTTGCTCGCGGGTTTTATTACCTTAAAAAATATAAAAAAATATATAAAAAATGAGAAAATGACAAGCGAGTTTGCTCGTGAGCAGTGAAGAATGACAAAGTTTGCTCGTGGAAGGTAATGAGTATTCATACGCAGGGTATAACCTACGGGAGGAAATATCGAAACCACCTAAACATCGGAATTCTACTTGCTTTCGAGGGATTACAACTACGTCCGTTTAGCATATTTTTATTTATTTCTATATCTATTTTGAACACAAAAAAACCGCCAAAGGTATTTAAACCAATGACGGTTTTGTAAACTCGCAAACAAACTTTGTAAGTTTGAACAAACTCGAGTGTAATGAAACACCAATTATCTCTTTGAAAATTGTGATGCTCTTCTAGCTTTCTTAAGACCATATTTCTTTCTTTCTTTCATTCTTGGGTCTCTTGTTAAGAAGCCAGCTTTTTTAAGTATTGGTCTTAGCTCGTCATCAGCCTTAGTTAGAGCTCTAGATATTCCGTGTCTTATTGCTCCTGCTTGACCAGTAAATCCACCACCATTTACTGTAACTAATACATCATATTTATCTAATGTATCTGTTATAGTAAGGGGCTCTTTAACTAATACTTTTAATGTATCATAATCAAAGTATTCTTCTAGATCTCTTTTATTTATAGTTATGTTCCCACTTCCTGGAACTAATCTTACTCTTGCTATTGATTTTTTCCTTCTACCTGTACCGTAGTATTGAACCTTAGCCATTTATAGTATCCTCCCTTCCTGAACTATATTTCATAAACTTCAGGTTTTTGAGCTTCATGTTTATGTTCTGAACCTTTGTATACTTTTAATTTCTTGAACATAGCTCTTCCTAAAGAATTCTTAGGTAGCATGCCTTTAACTGCTAAACTAATTATCTTTTCTGGGTTCTTTTCAATTAAAGTGCTGTATGGAATTTCTTTAAGTCCACCTGGATACCCTGTATGGTATCTATATGCTTTTTGTTCTAATTTCTTTCCAGTCATAACAACTTTTTCAGCATTAATTACTATTACATAGTCTCCTGTATCAACATGAGGTGTGTATATAGGTTTATGTTTTCCTCTTAATATGCTTGCAATTTCAGAACTAAGTCTTCCTAGTGTTTTTCCTTCAGCGTCAATAACATACCATTTTCTTTCAATTTCATTAGGCTTTGCAATAAAACTTTTCATCTATTTCCCTCCTTAAAAACCGATGAGTTGAATGTATTTATATAAAAATCCGGGGCTAGTGGATTTTTTATGCTAACATACCTTTATATTTTAATACAACCTACCACGTGTGTCAAGTCATTTTCAATAAATCGGAAAATTATTTCTTAAGCAGATTGCCAAAATCTCTAATTTCCTACAAGTAGTTTATGCAGTGTCTAATAAAGCACCCTTTCTAAGTACAGACCATGTGGAGGTGCAGTGTGACCTGCATTTTTTCTTTCTCTAGATAATATGATTTCTGGAATAGAACTACTACATATCTTTCCCATACCTATATCTACTAGTGTACCTACTACGATCCTAACCATATTATATAAAAAACCATTTCCATTTATTCTAAACTCTATCAGTTCGTAGTTTTTATCTAACTGCACACTATATACTGTTCTAGTGGTATCCTCTACTGAGCTTCCAGAAGCCATAAATGACCTAAAGTCATGTGTCCCAACTATATCTGTGGCTGACTTACGCATTATGTTAAAATCTAGCTTTTGGGGCACATGATATGCAAGGTTTCTAAGTAGTGGACTTGGAACTCTTCTATTATATATAAGATATCTATATTCTTTTCCCTTGGCACTATACCTTGAATGAAAAGCGCTGTCCACCTCTTCCGAATGACTTATTGCTATGTCTTTAGGTAGATTAGCGTTTATGGCATCTTTGAACTTTTCACTAGGTATTCTAGAATCAGTAAAAAAGTTAGCCACTTGTCCCCTAGCATGAACTCCCCTATCAGTTCTGCCGGACCCAATGATATTAACATCTTCTTTAGTTACTTTTTTGATAGAGTCTTCTAGTGTTTCTTGTATAGTAGCTTGATTAGGCTGTTTTTGCCAACCAAAATAATTTGTCCCGTCATATTCTATTATGAGCTTTATATTTCTCATAACTTATCCCTTCTATATATACCTATATGTGATTATTATTGCTACAAAAACTGCGGTTATACTGAGTGCTATGAAATCTAACTTCTCAAACTTTAATTCCTTCATTCTAGTTCTGTTTTCTCCGCCTCTATAGCATCTTGCCTCCATCGCCATAGCTAGCTCATCAGCACGTCTAAAAGCACTTACAAAAAGTGGCACTAATAGTGGAACCAGGCTCTTTGCTCTATTCATTATGTTTCCACTTTCGAAATCCGCTCCTCTCGCCATTTGAGCCTTCATAATCTTATCCGTCTCTTCTAATAACGTAGGTATAAATCTAAGTGCTATAGTCATCATCATAGCCAGCTCATGGGCTGGTACACCTACTTTACTTAGTGGCTTTAGTAAACTTTCTATTCCGTCAGTTAATGAAATTGGTGATGTTGTAAGAGTCAGTAGTGAGGTTCCCATGACTAAGAATATTAGCCTTAAGGCCATAAATGTAGCCTGTATTAGTCCCTCTTTTGTTACATCTAATGGCCCAATTTCAAATAGTATTTCACCCTTTGTCATAAATAGGTTAATTAAAAAAGTAATAGAAATTATCAAAATTAAAGGCTTTAATCCCTTTAATACATAGTTAAGTGGAACCTTTGATAATTTTATCGCTACTAGAATAAAAGCTACCACAAGGATATATGGATAAAAGCTATTTATAAAGAATAAGGCTATAATAAATGCAAAGGTGGCTAGTAGCTTTACTCTAGGGTCTAGTCTATGAATAATTGTATCACCTGGAAAATATTGACCTATGGTTATATTCTTAAGCATTTCCACTTCTCCTTAAATACTTTAATATTTCTTCCCTTGCCTCTTCCACTGTAAGTACATCTTCTTTAACATCAATCCCTTTATTCTTAAATGCCTTCATAAAATATGTTATCTGAGGCGCTCCTAAGCCAAGTCCTTCTAATTCATCAGCTCTTCTAAACACTTCCCTTGGTGAGCCTACCATGGCTACTTTGCTTTTATGCATCACAATAATTTTATTCACTAAACGAGCTATATCCTCCATACTATGGGATACTAATATTATAGTCATCTTGTTTTTCTCATATAGATTTTGGATTTGTCCTAGTATATCATCTCTTCCTTTAGGGTCAAGTCCTGCTGTTGGCTCGTCTAGCACTAAAACTTCAGGCTTCATTGCTAGTACCCCTGCTATGGCTACTCTTCTCTTCTGTCCACCACTAAGCTCAAATGGAGATCTTTCACTAACTGCTTCAAAGTCTAAGCCTACAAGCTCCATTGCTTCTTTCACTCTTCTATCTACTTCTTCTTGTGGCAATCCTAAATTAATTGGTCCAAATGCAATATCCTTATATACTGTTTCTTCAAATAGTTGGTGCTCTGGATATTGAAATACAAGGCCTACCTTTTGACGTATGGCTTTTAAACTAACACCTTTTGAGGTTATGTCTACATCTCCTATTGTGATCTTGCCTGATGTAGGCTTAATAAGTCCGTTTAAATGCTGAATTAATGTAGATTTTCCCGAGCCTGTATGCCCAATTAACCCCACAAACTCACCCTCATTAATCTCAAGATTTATATTATCTAAAGCCTTAGATTCAAAAGGCGTATTTTCGTTATATATAAAAGTTAAGTTTTCTATTTTTATTGACATAGTAATCCCACCAATTCATCTACTGTTAATATGTCTGCTGGAAGGTTAACTCCTTCTTTTCTAAGCTCATATACTAACTCTGTAACCTGTGGTACATCAAGGCCTAGCTTCTTTAGCTTTTCAACTTGACTGAAAACCTGTTTTGGTGTTCCTTCTAATACCACTTGTCCCTCTTCCATAACTATTATTCTATCTGCGTTCACTGCCTCATCCATATAGTGTGTAATATGAACAATTGTCTTTTTTTCTTCTCTATTTAGCTTTTGTATAGTATTCATTACTTCTTTTCTTCCTGAGGGATCTAACATGGCAGTAGGCTCATCTAATACTATACAGTCTGGATTCATTGCTAGTATTCCTGCTATAGCTATTCTCTGTTTCTGTCCACCTGACAGCAAGTGAGGAGCGTGTTTTTTGTAGTGTCCCATTTCTACAATATCAAGTGCCTCATCTACTCTTCTTCTTATTTCTTTAGGGTCTATTCCTTGATTTTCTGGTCCAAATGCTACATCCTCTTCTACTATGGTGGCTACTAATTGATTATCTGGATTTTGAAAGACCATTCCTGCTGTTTGTCTAATGTCCCATATTTTATTATAGTCATTAGTATTCATACCATTTACGTATACATTACCCTTTGTAGGCAATAGTAGTGCATTCATCAATTTTGCAAGTGTAGATTTTCCTGAACCATTGTGTCCAAGAATAACTAAAAATTCTCCTTTTTTAATTTCAAGGCTTACATCCTTTAGAGCCGCAAATTCCTTGTCTTCTGCTGTTGTGTATTCATATGTTACATTATCTATCTTTATCATTGTATCACTCATCTAAATCCCTCTCCAAATACGCATTATGTACCTCTTTAGTCTAACACATGTTTACATATTGTTCAACAAATCTCTATTGTTTCCAACAATTCTATATTATATCATACCGCAAGTAAGGAATAAATAATCAATTTTCATCAGAGTAAAGATATTAAGATAATTTGAAAATATAATAGAAATATACACTAGCCCAATATTTATATTACATTTTCTTAATCAATAAGTAAAAAGGGACTAAGTTTATAATACCCTAACTTAATCCCTATAACACTTTATACTAATTCTAATATTACTATTTCTGCAGCGTCGCCTCTACGTGGTCCAAGTTTTAGAATCCTTGTATAACCACCATTTCTATCTGCATATTTTGGTGCTATTTCATCAAATAAGTTTTTGACTACTGTTTCATCATACACATATGCTAAAACTTGACGTCTAGCATGCAAGTCTCCTCTTTTTGCTAGAGTAATCATTTTTTCTGCCATTCTCTTAGTTTCTTTTGCTCTTGTTTCAGTTGTTTCTATCTTGCCATTTCTAAGTAGGCTTGTAACAAGATTTCTAAGCATTGCTTTTCTGTGATCAGTAGGGCGTCCTAATTTTCTTAGCTTAGCCATCCTTATCCCTCCTTTAAGCTGGTATTACTCATCACTATTCTTTAAACTTAATCCTAATTCTGCAAGTTTTTGTTGAACTTCTTCAAGGGATTTTTTTCCGAGGTTTCTTACCTTCATCATATCTTCTTCACTCTTCTGTGTTAATTCCTCAACAGTATTGATTCCCGCTCTCTTTAAGCAGTTATAAGATCTCACAGAAAGGTCTAGCTCTTCTATAGTCATCTCTAGAACTTTTTCTTTCCTATCTTCTTCTTTTTCAACCATTATTTCTACATCATTAACATGATCTGTTAACGTAATAAATAGATTTAAGTGCTCGTTAAGGATTTTAGCACCTAGAGAAGTTGCTTCATCAGGCTTTATTGTGCCATCTGTCCACACCTCAAGAGTTAATTTATCATAATCAGTAATCTGCCCTACCCTTGTATTTTCAACTTTAAAGTTCACTTTCTTAACAGGAGTATAAATAGAGTCTATAGGGAGAACTCCTATTGGCTGGTTTTCCTTCTTATTTCTTTCAGCAGGAACATAACCTCTCCCTCTTGTCATTTCAAGTTCCATATATAGCTTCGCATCATCTTCAAGAGTAGCTATATGAAGGTCTCTATTTAGTATCTCAACATCACTACCTGTAATAATATCGCCTGCCGTAATCTCTCTTGGTCCTTCTGCTTCAATTTTTAGCATTACAGGCTCATCTGCGTGCATTATGGCAGCAATATTTTTAATGTTTAGTATTATCTCTGAAACATCTTCTAATACCCCAGGTATAGTAGAGAATTCATGTAGTACTCCCTGAATCTTTATAGAAGAAACAGCAGCACCTGGTAATGATGATAGTAAAATTCTCCTTAATGAATTTCCTAGAGTAGTTCCATATCCTCTTTCTAGCGGTTCAACAACAAACTTACCATAAGTGTTGTCTTCATTTATGTCAACAATCTCTATTTTTGGTTTTTCTATTTCTATCATTTACACTTGACCCTCCTCATAATCTTTATTAGGATATCTTGAGGGTAACTGATTCTAATAGTTATTATTTAGAATATAGCTCTACAATTAAGTGCTCTTGTATTGGTAGATCGATATCTTCTCTAGATGGCTCTGAAACAACCTTGCCTAACATATTTTCAATGTCCATTTGTAGCCAAGCCACTACATTCCCTTGGAATCCCTCTTGAAGTTCCTTAAATCTTGGTGATGACTTGCTTCCTTCTTTAACTTCTATAGTATCGCCAACTGAAATTAAATATGAAGGGATGTCAACCTTTTTACCGTTTACTCTAAAGTGACCATGAGTAACAAGTTGTCTTGCTTCAGGTCTTGATGCTGCTAATCCTAGTCTATATACTACGTTATCTAGTCTAGATTCTAGTATCTTTAATAGGTTTTCACCTGTAATTCCTACTGTTTTTTCTGCCATACCAAAGTATTTTCTCATTTGTGTTTCTGATATACCATAGTATCTACGAACTTTTTGTTTTTCTCTTAATTGCATACCATAGTTAGATAATTTTTTCCTGCCTTGACCATGCTGTCCAGGAGCATAATTTCTTCTTGTTACTGGACATTTGTCAGTAAAACATTTATCTCCTTTTAAGTAGAGCTTTTGTCCTTCTCTACGGCAAAGTCTACAAACAGGACCAGTGTATCTTGCCATTCTTGTGCACCTCCTATATCAATTCACTAGACTCTTCTACGTTTTGGTGGTCTACAACCGTTATGTGGTACTGGAGTTGTATCCTTAATCATACTAACTTCAAGTCCAGTTGCTTGTAATGATCTGATCGCTGCTTCTCTACCAGCTCCCGGTCCTTTAACGAACACTTCTACAGTTTTAAGTCCATGTTCCATAGCTTTTTTTGCTGCTTCTTCAGCAGCCATTTGAGCTGCAAATGGAGTGGATTTTCTTGAACCTTTAAATCCTAATTGTCCAGCACTAGCCCATGATAATACATTTCCATTAGAATCTGATAATGTAACTATTGTATTATTGAAAGTTGATCTAATATGTGCTTGACCTCTTTCAATATTTTTACGTTCTCTTCTTTTTACACGTGTTTTTGCACCTTTTTTAGCTACCAATCAAAGTCCCTCCTTTACTATTACTTTTTACCTTTTTTCGCTGCAAGCTTCTTAGGACCTTTTCTAGTTCTAGCATTATTCTTAGTATTTTGTCCTCTTACTGGTAGACCTCTTCTATGTCTTATTCCTCTATAACATCCAATTTCTCTTAATCTCTTAATGTTAAGAGAGACTTCTCTTCTAAGGTCACCTTCAACCATATATGTGTCTATAACAGTTCTTAGTTCATTAACTTCTGATTCTGTTAAATCCTTTACTCTGGTATCAGGATTAACACCGGCTTTAGCTAGTATTTCATTTGATCTAGCTCTTCCGATTCCATATATATATGTTAGTCCTATTTCTACCCTTTTATCTCTTGGTAAGTCAACACCGGCGATTCTAGCCATTAAAGTTTACACCTCCTAAAACTATGCATTCTAGTAAAGTTACTTAACTGTACTATTTGCTTTTGAAATCTGAAAGTAAATATATTTTAAGCAGCCGCAATGATAACTTGTATCAACTAAAATATTATACTAAAAAATAGACAATTTAACTAGCTTTTTTTAGCCTTGTTTCTGCTTATGTCTTGGATTTTCGCAGATCACCATAACTTTGCCTTTTCTTCTGATGATTTGGCATTTTTCACAAATCTTTTTAACTGATGGTCTTACTTTCACCGTAAACCCTCCTTGCTACTTATTACGCCATGTAATTCTACCTCTTGTCAAATCATAAGGTGATAATTCTATAGTTACTTTATCTCCTGGTAAAATCCTTATGAAATTCATTCTGAGTTTCCCAGAAATGTGAGCTAGTATTTCATGGCCATTTTCTAGTTTTACCTTAAACATGGCGTTTGGTAGAGCTTCTGCTACGGTCCCTTCTACCTCAATAACATCTTCTCTAGACATTAGGTAATCGAACCTCCTGTTCAATAGGTATTATATCTCTTTATTAAATGGATCTAAAGCCTTTCTGATATATGCGTTATTTATCTTTTGTTTAGTCCTTAATTTCTCGTTAAGGTCTTCTATAATAGCCTTATAGACTATTAAGTGCTTTATCTTTTTCTTCTTAGGAGCATCTAATCTCCTATAGTCTCCATCAACTATTAACACATACTCATTGTCAACAATATCTAATACGACAAAGACTTTTCCTTTATCTCTTCCTGCCTTAGATCTAACCACCTGACCTAAATGTATATCACTAGTGGTTTCCATGTAATTCACCTCTTCGATGGAATTAAACTCTAGTTAAGATCAATGGCTCATCATTTGTTATGGCTATTGTATGCTCATAATGCGCAGACTTCTTGCCATCTATCGTAACTACTGTCCAGTTGTCACTTAGTACTTTTACATGGTAAGTGCCTGCATTAACCATAGGTTCTATAGCTAGCACCATTCCCGCTTTTAGTCGAGGCCCTTTTCCTGGTAGTCCAAAGTTTGGTATCTGTGGGTCCTCATGCATTCTCTGACCTATCCCATGTCCTACAAAGTCTCTAACTACTGAAAAACCATTACTTTCGACGTACTTTTGTATTGCATGAGAGATATCGGATAATCTATTGCCTACTTTAGCATATTTTAGACCTTCATAAAAAGATTGTTTTGTCACTTCTATTAGCTTCATATCTTTTTCTGAAATTGTGCCTACAGGATAAGTCTTAGCTCCATCTCCATAATATCCATCAACTATCGTCCCGATATCTATACTTATAATATCGCCATCTTTTAACTTGTTTAATCCAGGAATACCATGAACTACTACCTCATTAATAGAAGCACAAATGCTTCCTGGAAAACCGTTATAACCTTTAAAAGCAGGTAATGCACCGCGACTTCTAATAAAATCTTCTGCCGCTTCATCTAATTCCTTAGTAGTCACTCCAGGCTTAATCATGCCTTGGAGAAAGGCATGTGTCTCAGCAACAAGCCTTCCCGCTTTTGACATTAATTCTATTTCTCTATCACTTTTTAAAATAATCATTATTACTCTCTCCCTAAAGATGCTACTATGTCTTCGAATACTTTATCAATATCTTGTTTTCCATCTATGTTAATTAGTATTCCTTTTTTCCCATAGTAATCTATTAGAGGCTCAGTTTGTTCTAAATATACTTCGATTCTTTTTGTCACTGTTTCTACAGTATCATCTTTTCTTTGAATAAGCTCTCCACCACAAACATCGCACATATTTTCTTTCTTTGGTGGATTAAACTTAATGTGGTATGTTGCTCCACAGTCTTTACATACTCTTCTTCCAACTGCCCTGTCAATTAGCTCCTCTTTTTCTACGTCTATGTTTATAACGTGGTCTAATTCATAGCTTAAGTTTTTTAGTTCAGTATCTAAGGCATCAGCTTGATTGACAGTTCTTGGGAAACCATCTAGCAAGAAGCCTTCTTGGCAGTCTTTTTCTGACAATCTATCCTTAACGATAGCTACTGTTAATTCATCAGGTACTAGCAATCCTTTATCTATATATTCCTTTGCTTTAACACCTAAATCAGTACCTTCTTTTATATTTTTTCTGAACATATCACCTGTTGAAATATGTGGTATGTTGTATTTTTTTACTATATTAACCGCCTGTGTTCCCTTACCTGCACCAGGTGGTCCTAGTAGAATAAGTCTCAATAATATCATCTCCAAAGGTTGTATTTATAATATACTATTTTAAGAATCCTTTGTAGTGTCTCATCATCATTTGAGCTTCTATTTGCTTCATAGTCTCTAGACAAACACCCACAACAATTAATATCCCTGTACCACCAAAGTGGATGTTTAGCTTTATAATAGCTTCAAGTACTACTGGCAATGTTGCTATGATTGCTAAAGCTACTGCGCCAGCAAACGTCACTCTTGAAATAACTTTACTTAGGTAATCTGAAGTTGGTCTTCCTGGTCTAATTCCAGGTATAAATCCACCATGTTCTTTTAGGTTATTTGCATACTCAACTGGATTAAACTGTACTGCTGTATAGAAATATGTGAAGAAAATTATTAGTAATATATTTAGTATGGAATATATCCATGCTCCAACAGCACCATTTAATGTAAAGTAATTTGTAATGAAAGCTGCAAATTTACCGTTAGGATTTAAGAACATTGCTAAAATTTGGGGAAATTGTAGTAATGATGTAGAGAAGATTACAGGAATTACTCCTGCCATCAACACTTTTATAGGAATATGTGTGCTTTGGCCACCATACATCTTTCTTCCTACAACTCTTTTAGCATATTGAACAGGTATCTTTCTAGTACCCTCTTGTATAGCTATAACACCAACTATTATAACTAAGGCTACTATTAAGAACCCAATTATTTCTAAAACTTTTTCTCCTGCCAATACTAATTTAAACATATTGATTAATGCGCCAGGCGCTCTTGAAATGATACCGACAAATATAATAAGAGAAATACCATTTCCAATACCTTTTTCAGTAATAAGCTCTCCTAGCCACATTAAAAATGCTGTTCCAGCAGTTAATACTAAAACAATTACTGCTACTGGTAGAAATTCTTTACTAATAAGAGCTCTGTTAAAAAATCCAACACTAATACCAATTGCTTGGACTAGAGCAAGGATAATTGTACCATATCTAGTGTACTCAGCGATTTTCTTTCTTCCTTCTTCGCCTTCTTTTGCTAGAGCTTCTAAGCTTGGAATAGCAATTGTCAATAACTGTATAATAATTGAAGCAGTTACATATGGGTAAATATTAAGAGCAAAAATCGTAAAATCTTTAAAAGCTCCCCCAGCCATTAAGTTTAGAAAATCTAGCATTCCCCCAGAGCTAGCAGCAAACATAGAATCTATAACAGTCCTGTCTATTCCAGGTACTGGAATACTAGAGCCTAATCTAAACACTACAAGCATGGCAAATGTGAATAATATTTTCTTCCTTAAATCAGGAATTTTCCATGCGTTCCTTAAAGTGGATAGCATTTTAGATCACCTCTACCTTTCCCCCATTAGCCACTATTTTTTCAGCAGCTGATTTGCTGAATTTGTGGGCTTTAACAGTTAATTTTTTGTTTAATTCACCATCACCAAGTATTTTAACTCCATCTTCAAGCTTTTTGATGATGCCTGCTTGAATAAGAAGTTCAGGTGTTACTTCTACATTATCTTCAAATATATTTAAATCATCAAGGTTAACTATTGCGTATGTTTTAGCAAATATATTTGTAAAACCTCTCTTAGGTAATCTTCTATATAATGGCATCTGTCCACCTTCAAAACCTGGTCTTACTCCACCGCCTGAACGAGATTTTTGTCCTTTTTGTCCTCTACCAGCAGTTTTTCCTTGACCTGAACCAGTACCTCTACCTAATCTTTTAGTCTTTCTGCTGCCGCCACCTTGATTTGGTCTTAATTCATGTAGTTTCATGGTTGCACCTCCTCTTATCAAAAAGTTCTACTCAATAACTTCAACCATATAATTAACTTTTTCTATCATACCTCTAATTTGAGGAGTATCTTCTTTTTCTACTATTTGACCTATTTTCTTAAGTCCTAAGGCCTGTATAGTTCTTTTGTGAGCCTCTATCCTACCGATTGGGCTCTTTATTAGTTTAATTTGAATTTTAGCCAAGGTATTTCCCCCCTAACCTAATAACTCTTCAACAGTTTTTCCTCTAAGTCTAGCAACATCTTCTGCTCTCTTAAGTTGTTTTAGAGCTTCCATAGTTGCATTTACCATGTTTCTAGGATTATTGGAACCTAAGGATTTACCTCTTAGGTCTCTAATACCTGCAAGCTCAATAACTGCACGTACAGGACCTCCAGCTATAACTCCAGTACCTTCTGAAGCTGGCTTTAGTAACACCTTTCCTGCTCCAAACTCTCCTACTGTTTCATGAGGAATTGTTGTACCTACTGTTGGTACTGCTATTAAATGTTTTTTAGCATCTTGTACTGCTTTTCTAATAGCTTCTGGAACCTCTTGGGCCTTAGCCATACCTACTCCTACATGCCCATTTTCATCTCCTACTACTACTAGTGCACTAAATCTAAAGTTTCTACCACCTTTAACAACCTTAGTTACACGATTTATACTAACAACTCTTTCTTGTAAATCTAATTCGTTAGCATCTATACGACCATGTTGCATTATTTTCCCTCCTTCATTTAGAACTTTAATCCGCCTTCTCTTGCTCCTTCTGCAAGTTCCTTAACTCTTCCGTGATAAATATATCCGCCTCTATCAAATATAACTTCTTCGATGCCTTTTGCTAGAGCTTTTTCTGCTACTAGTTTTCCAACAGCCTTAGCAGCCTCTTTGTTGCCAGTCTCCCCTAGCTTTCCTTTTAGTTCTTTATCGAGTGTAGAAGCAGACACTAAAGTTCTTCCTGCTTTGTCATCGATTATTTGCGCATATATGTGATTTAAACTTCTATACACATTTAATCTTGGTCTCTCAGGAGTTCCAGTTACAGTCTTTCTGATTCTTAAATGCCTTTTTTGTCTTTTTACATTACTATTTACTTTTTTAAGCACCTGTTTTCACTCCTTTCCTACTTACCTGTCTTTCCTTCCTTGCGTCTTACATTTTCGCCTTCATATCTTATACCTTTACCTTTATAAGGCTCTGGTCTTCTCCAGTCTCTAATAACTGCAGCATAGTTTCCAACCTGTTGCTTATCTATACCCTTAACAATTATCTTGTTAGGTGCTGGTACCTCTACTTCTATACCTTCTGGATCCTCCATTTCAACTGGATGAGAAAATCCTAGGTTAAGTACTAGCTTTTTACCTTGTTTTTGAGCACGATAACCTGTTCCTATGATCTCAAGGCTTCTAGTATACCCATTAGTAACCCCTTCGATCATATTAAATAATAATGTTCTTGTTAAGCCGTGTAGTGATTTGTGTCTCTTTTGTTCTGTTGGACGAGACAAATGAATCACATTATCTTCTATATTAATTTTAATCTCTTTATCAAGCTGTTGTTCAAGTTTTCCTTTTGCGCCTTTAACTACTACATAGTTGTTTGCATCAATTTTTACTTCTACGCCACTTGGTATAGTTATCGGCTTTAAACCTATCCTTGACATGACTTATACCTCCTTTTCCATTAAATCAGTCTTTTATCTATTACCAAATGTAGCAGATTACTTCTCCGCCTACGCCTTCTTTTCTTGCTATTTTATCTGTTACAATACCTTTTGATGTTGAAAGAACTGCTATTCCTAGTCCGCCCAATACTCTAGGTATCTCATCACTTTTTACATAAACCCTTAAACCTGGTTTAGATATTCTTTTAATACCAGAAATTATTTTCTCATTATCTTTTCCATATTTAAGTTGTATTCTTAGAATACCTTGTTTTCCATCTTCTATTACATCAAATCCTTTTATAAAACCTTCTTCTAAAAGGATGTTAGCTATTGATTTCTTCATATTTGAAGCTGGGATATCCACAGTCTCATGTTTTGCATTATTTCCGTTTCTTATTCTTGTAAGCATATCTGCAATTGGATCAGTCATCACCATTCGAGTCTACCTCCTTCCATTTTAACAATCTATTACCAGCTCGCTTTTTTTACTCCAGGAATCTGTCCCTTGTAAGCTAGTTCTCTGAAGCAAATACGGCAAACTCCGAACTTTCTTAGGTAAGCATGTGGTCTTCCACAAATCTTGCATCTGTTATATTCCCTGGAGCTGAATTTCTGCTTTCTGCTTTGTTTAACTATCATTGATTTTTTAGCCACTCTTTTTCGCCTCCTCTTTTACTTTCTAAAGGGCATTCCCATAAGTGCTAAGAACTCTTTCGCTTCCTCATCAGTTTTAGCTGTTGTAACTACGATTATATCCATTCCTTTTATTGAATCAACCTTATCATATTCTATTTCAGGGAATATTAGCTGTTCTTTAATTCCTAAAGCATAATTTCCTCTACCATCAAAAGATGTACTTGATACTCCTCTAAAGTCCCTAACTCTTGGTAGTGCTATATTCATTAGCTTGTCAAGGAACTCATACATCTTATCTCCTCTTAGAGTAACCTTTGAACCAACTGGCATACCTTCACGAACTTTAAAGTTTGCTACAGATTTCTTTGCTCTAGTTACTATTGGTTTTTGTCCTGATATAATACCTAGCTCTTCTACAGCTGATTCTAACAATTTTGGGTTATCTCTCGCTTCTCCAAGCCCCATATTTATAACTATTTTTTCAAGCTTAGGAACTTCCATTATATTATCGTATTTAAATTTTTCCATTAATGCTGGAATAACTTCATTTTTATATTTATCTCTAAGGCGTGTTGCCATTTTGTAAACCTCCCTTCAACTGTAGCTTATTATAAAACTTCACCACATTTTTTGCAGACTCTTACTTTATCACCGTTTTCTAAAACTTTATATCCAACTCTAACGCCTGTCTTATCTTTATTACAGTATAACATCACGTTTGACACATGAATTGGTCCTTCTTGGTGTATTATTCCACCTGGTTGCATTTGTCCCTTTGGTTTTTGATGCTTTGTAAGCATATTTACACCTTCTACAATTACTCTATCTTCCTTTGGCATAGCAGTAAGAATTTTTCCTTTTTTTCCTTTATCTTTACCTGAAATAACTACTACTGTGTCACCTTTTTTAACATGCATTGTCTACACCTCCTCTTATAACACTTCAGGTGCTAGTGATATTATCTTCATGAAGTTACCTTCTCTTAATTCTCTTGTAACTGGTCCGAAAATACGAGTACCTATTGGTGATTTATCATCTTTTATTATAACAGCTGCATTCTCATCAAATTTAATGTAGCTTCCGTCTTGTCTTCTAACACCTTTTTTACTTCTAACGATTACAGCCTTAACTATATCTCCTTTTTTAACAACACCACCTGGTGTTGCACTTTTAACAGTAGCTACTACTACATCGCCTATGTTAGCATATTTTCTACGTGTTCCACCTAAAACTTTTATAATCAATAATTCTTTAGCTCCAGAATTATCTCCGACTTTCATACGTGATTCTTGTTGTAACATTTATTACCCTCCTTTCGTCGATACCAAGGATTATTTTGCTTTCTCTATTATCTCAACTAGTCTCCATCTTTTTTCTCTACTTAATGGTCTAGTTTCCATTATCTTAACTTTATCGCCTATTCGGCATTCATTGTTTTCATCATGTGCTTTAAATTTTGTAGTTCTTTTAACCATTTTTCCGTATAAAGGATGTGCTACAAATGTTTCAATGGCAACTACTATTGTCTTATCCATTTTGTCGCTAACAACTCGACCTATTCTAACCTTCCTATTACCTCTTTCCATTAGGTTGGCCCTCCTTTCCCGTTAAGCTATGCGTTAATCTGTTTTATTTCTCTTTCTCTTATTATTGTCTTAACACGCGCAATATCTTTTCTAACAGATTTAATTCTCATTGGGTTATCAAGCTGTCCTGTAGCTAATTGAAATCTTAAATTAAACAGTTCAGCCTTTAAATCGTTAAGTTTGTTATCAAGTTCTTGAGCAGTCATTTGACGAATTTCATTAGCTTTCATTAGCTTCACCACCCTCTTCAATTACATCTTGTCGAGTGACAAATTTAGTTTTAATCGGTAATTTATGTGCCGCTAGTCTCATTGCCTCTCTAGCAGTTTCTTCTGGAACTCCTGCCATTTCGAATAATACTCTTCCTGGTTTAACTACTGCTACCCAGTATTCTGGTGAACCTTTACCAGAACCCATACGAGTTTCAGCAGGTTTTTGAGTTATTGGCTTATCCGGAAATATTTTTATCCAGATCTTACCGCCCCTCTTAACATATCTTGTCATCGCTCTTCTTGCTGCTTCTATTTGATTGGATGAAATCCAAGCTGGTTCTAATGCTTGCAATCCATATTCACCGTAAGAAATCTTATTGCCTCGAGTAGCTTTACCTGTCATTCTTCCTCTTTGTACTCTACGGCGTTTTACTCTTTTAGGCATTAACATATTAACTTCCTCCTTCCTACACTACTTTATTTCTCAGCAACCTCTTCTTTTTGTTCTACCTTTGCAGTAGGAAGAACCTCACCCTTGTATATCCAAACTTTAACACCTAGCTTTCCATATGTTGTGTCAGCTTCTGCAAATCCATAGCTTATATCTGCTCTTAAAGTTTGAAGAGGTATTGTTCCTTCACTATATCCTTCTGTTCTAGCCATATCTGCACCACCAAGTCTTCCAGATACAGCTGTTTTAATTCCCTTTGCTCCTGATCTCATAGTTCTTTGAATAGCTTGCTTCATAGCTCTTCTAAAAGATACTCTTCGCTCAAGTTGGCTTGCAATATTTTCAGCAACTAATTGTGCGTCTAACTCAGGAACTTTTATTTCTTCAACGTTCACAGTTACATTTTTCTTAGTTAACTTCTCTAGATTTTTTCTTAGCTCTTCTACTCCTTGACCGCCTTTACCTATAACCATACCTGGTTTAGCAGTGTTTACAGTAACTTTAACTCTATTAGCTGCTCTTTCTATTTCAATTCTTGATATTCCAGAAGTAAACAATTGTTTTTTTACAAACTCACGTATTTTATTATCTTCTACTAGAAGATCTCCGAACTGTCTACTATCAGCATACCATTTTGAATCCCAATCTTTTATTATACCTACTCTCAATCCATGTGGATTAACTTTTTGACCCATCTGTTTATCCCTCCTTTTCTATTCTCTCTCTCTTAGTACGATTCCAATGTGACTTGTTCTTTTTAGAATTGGATACGCTCTACCTTGTGATCTCGGTCTCCATCTCTTTAGCGTAGGTCCTTGATTACCGTAAGCTTCGTGCACATATAGTTTTTCTCTATCCATATCAAAATTATTTTCAGCATTTGCAATAGCTGAACTAAGAACTTTCTCTAACTCTTTAGCGCCTCTCTTAGGTGTGAATTTTAAGATAGCAAGTGCTTCATCAACGTTCTTGCCTCTTATTTCAGCAGCCACTAAGTTCACCTTTCTTGGTGCAATACGAATATATTTGGCGATAGCTCTAGCTTCCACTCGAAGTTCCCTCCTTCTTACTTACTTTCTAACTGATGTTGTTTTTTCTGAACCTGCGTGTCCTTTAAATGTTCTAGTAGGAGCAAATTCACCTAGCTTGTGACCTACCATGTCTTCTGTTATATATACTGGTACATGTTTTCTTCCATCATGTACAGCTATAGTGTGTCCTATCATTTGCGGAAATATAGTTGAACGACGTGACCATGTCTTAATAACTTTCTTTTCATTTTTAGCATTTAATTCTTCAACTTTTTTTAGTAAATGATCGTCGCAAAATGGTCCTTTTTTAAGGGATCTACCCATTTAAGTTCCTCCTCCCAATGCGATATTATTTGTTCTTTTATAAGCATAAGCCGAGGCCGATTAATCAATTTAAGAAGATTATTTCTTTCTCGCTCTAACGATATATTGATTTGATTTTTTGTTTTTCTTACGAGTCTTGTATCCTAATGCTGGTTTACCCCATGGTGTTACAGGAGATGGTCTACCTATACCTGTTCTTCCTTCACCACCACCGTGTGGGTGATCGTTAGGGTTCATAACGCTACCTCTAACTGTTGGTCTAAAGCCCATGTGTCTCTTTCTTCCAGCTTTACCTACTGTTATATTTTCATGGTCTATGTTTCCTACTTGACCTATTGTTGCTCTACATTCTACTCTAATTAGTCTAAATTCACCAGATGGTAGTTTAACAGTAGCATAGTTTCCTTCTTTACCCATAAGCTGTGCTTCGTTTCCAGCTGATCTAACTAGCTGTCCGCCTTTTCCAGCTTTTAATTCTATATTATGGATTATTGTACCTACTGGTATATTTCCTAATGGTAGTGCATTACCTACTTTAATATCTGCATCTGGACCTGATTCTATTACATCTCCAACTTTTAAACCAAGTGGAGCAATTATATATCTTTTCTCTCCATCAGCATAGTTTATTAATGCAATGTTTGCTGTTCTGTTTGGATCATACTCTATTGCAGCTACCTTTCCAGGTATGCCATCTTTATTTCTTTTGAAATCAATTATTCTATATTTTCTTTTAGCTCCGCCGCCTCTGTGTCTAACTGTAATCTTTCCGTGGGCGTTTCTTCCCGCTTGTCTATTTAAGCTTACAACTAATGACTTTTCAGGCTCTTTTTTTGTTATTTCTTCAAATGTTGAAACAGTCATTTGTCTAATTGCAGGCGAAGTCGCTTTGTATTTCTTGATACCCATTTATTTCCCTCCTCTTACTTGCAATTAAGAATTACATGCCTTCAAAGAACTCTATGCCTTTACTATCTTTAGTAAGGGTAACAATTGCTTTTTTCCAATCCGGTCTTTTACCCTCATGAATTCCTTGTCTTTTCACTTTACCTTCCATAAGCATAGTGTTTACCTTTTCAACCTTTACTCCAAAAATCTTTTCAATAGCATTTTTGATTTCCGTTTTATTGGCTTTTTTATCTACAACAAAGGTATATTTACCTTCTGCCATATCATTCATACTTCTTTCTGTTACTACTGGTTTTCTTATGATGTCGTGTGGATTACGCATTATGCATACACCTCCTCCACTTTTTTAACAGCATCCTTAGTTATGATGAATGAATCGTATTTAAGAATGTCATATACATTAAGAGTATTTGTTAAGCTAGTTTGAACTCCTGGTATATTTCTTGCTGACTTAATTACATTTTCATTCTTTTCAGCCATAACGATTAATGCCTTTTTGCTAGAATTTATGTTCTTTAAGATATTTACCATATCTTTTGTTTTAGGTTGAGTTAGATTTAATTCATCTAATACAATAATTTCTTTGTTTTCAACCTTTGAGCTTAATGCGCTCTTCATAGCTAATCTCTTAACCTTTTTAGGAATAGCATAGCTATAATCTCTTGGTTTTGGAGCAAATACTACTCCACCACCTATCCATTGAGGTGCTCTTATGCTTCCTTGACGAGCTCTACCTGTTCCTTTTTGTCTCCAAGGTTTTCTTCCTCCACCTCTTACTTCTGCTCTTGTTTTAGCTGATTGAGTACCTTGTCTTTTATTTGCAAGCTGGTTCTTTACAGCTTCGTATAAAACGTGTTGGTTTACTTCAACTCCAAATACCGCATCGCTTAACTCTATATCACCAATTTGTTGGCCTGATACATTATATAAAGCTACCTTTGGCATCTAACTTCCTCCTTTCCTAAGAACTTACTTTGAAGCCTTTACAGATTCTTTTATTGTAATTAGTCCGCCTTTTGGTCCTGGAACAGCACCTTTAACTAATATGAAGTTCTTCTCTGCATCTACTCTTATAACTTCTAGGTTTTGTACTGTTACTCTCTCATGTCCCATGTGACCAGGCATTTTCTTGCCCTTAAATATTCTCGATGGAGTAGCTGAACCACCCATTGAACCTATTCCTCTATGATATTTAGAACCGTGTGACATAGGTCCTCTACCTTGGTTATGTCTCTTAATAGCACCTTGGAATCCCTTACCCTTAGATATTCCAGTTGCATCTACTCTATCTCCTGCTGAGAATACATCAGCTTTTATTTCTTGGCCTATTTCATAAGCATCTATATCATCAACTCTAATTTCTTTTAAATATCTTTTAGCTTCTGTACTTGCCTTTTCAAAGTGGCCTTTTAATGGTTTATTAACTCTTTTTTCTTTAACATCACCATAGCCTACTTGGATTGCATTGTAACCGTCTTTTTCTACGGTTTTTTTCTGAACAACTTTTATTGGACCAACTTCGATTACTGTAACCGGAATTACTATTCCTTCCTCAGTAAATACTTGTGTCATTCCAATCTTTTTACCTAATATACTTTTCATCTTTACACCTCCTGAAATCTTACAGCGGATTACACTTTCGTGCAATCATACTAAGCAGAGTGTATTTATTTTAATTCTCTACTTGTATTCTTATAATTTAATTTCAATGTCTACACCTGCTGGTAGATTAAGTTTCATTAATGAATCTACTGTTTTTGGTGTAGGATTTAAGATATCGATTAATCTCTTATGAGTTCTTTGCTCAAACTGCTCTCTAGAATCCTTATACTTGTGAACAGCTCTTAGTATTGTTATGATTTGTTTTTCAGTTGGTAGTGGAATTGGGCCTGAAACATTTGCTCCTGTTCTTTTTGCAGTTTCCACAATTTTTTGTGCTGACACATCAAGAATTTCATGATCATAAGCTTTTAATCTGATTCTTATTTTTTGTTTGTTTGACATTAAAATTCCCTCCTTACTATCGCATGTTTTGATTTACATGCGACAACGAGCGCCGATACACTTAACCGGGTGTTTTGTGGTTTTTTGTGCACAGCTATCCCTTGTCGCCCGAGTCTAAGCCGGACATTCTCCGCAAAAATTCCCTTATTAATTTTTTAATAAGCAACCTCTTGCTTCATCGCATGTCAACTACATACCATAATATTTTATATTATATTAAGCCAAAACTCAAGTACTTTATCTAATTTTTTTCATTTTTTAAGTAATTTTTATGATGTTTATTTTTTTCCAATTTTTTATCATATTAGACATTAAAAGAAGGGGATCCCCCCTCTTTTAATATCTGCATTTAT
>NZ_FMDO01000050.1 GCF_900095305.1 Proteiniborus sp. DW1
GTCTCTAAATTACTTAGCTATTTCAGCTACAACTCCAGCTCCTACTGTTCTTCCACCTTCACGAATTGAGAATTTTAATCCTTCTTCCATTGCTATTGGTGTGATTAGTTCTATTGTAAATGTTGCGTTGTCTCCTGGCATTACCATTTCTACGCCTTCTGGTAGCTTGATTGAACCTGTTACGTCTGTTGTTCTAAAATAGAATTGTGGTCTGTATCCATCGAAGAATGGTGTATGTCTTCCTCCCTCTTCTTTTGTTAGTACGTATACTTCTGCTTTGAATTTTGTATGTGGTACTATACTTCCTGGTTTTGCTAGTACTTGACCTCTTTCTATTTCTGATCTTTGTACTCCTCTTAGTAGTGCTCCTATGTTATCTCCTGCTTGCGCTTCGTCTAACATCTTTCTGAACATTTCTACTCCTGTACATACTACTGTTCTTGGCTCGTCTGTTAATCCTACTATTTCTACTTGGTCTTGTACTTTTAATATTCCTCTTTCTACTCTTCCTGTTGCAACTGTTCCTCTTCCTGTAATTGTAAATACGTCTTCTACTGGCATTAGGAATGGTTTGTCTGTTGCTCTTTGTGGTGTTGGAATTGTTTCGTCTACTGCTTCCATTAGTTTAACTATTTTGTCTCCCCATGGTCCATCTGGTTCTTCTAGTGCTTTTAATGCTGATCCTACTATTATTGGTGTATTGTCTCCATCAAATTCGTATTCTGAAAGTAATTCTCTTACTTCCATTTCTACTAGTTCGATTAACTCTGGATCATCTACCATGTCTTCTTTGTTTAAGAACACTACTATTTTTGGTACTCCAACTTGTCTTGATAGTAGTATATGCTCTCTTGTTTGTGGCATTGGACCATCTGCTGCTGAACATACTAATATAGCTCCGTCCATTTGTGCTGCTCCTGTTATCATGTTCTTAACGTAGTCAGCGTGACCTGGACAGTCAACGTGTGCGTAGTGTCTGTTTGGTGTTTCATACTCTAC
>NZ_FMDO01000051.1 GCF_900095305.1 Proteiniborus sp. DW1
ATGTGATGTTGATATTGTAATTCCTCTTTCTCTTTCTTCTGGTGCTTTGTCTATATTTGCATAGTCAATGAATTCACCTGTGCCGTATCTTTTGCTTAGTACTGCTGTTATTGCAGCTGTTAATGTTGTTTTACCGTGGTCAACGTGTCCTATTGTTCCAATATTTACGTGTGGCTTATTTCTTTCAAATTTTGCTTTTGCCATTTTCTTTATTCCTCCCTACTAAACAAGATTATATTTTAGACATAAGCAGCTTGCACGAAATCAAAGATTTCGACAATTTGCTTATGCTATAGTTATAAAATACAAAACATTATTTATTTATAATTTTCTCAGCTAAATTATTTGGAACTGCTTCATAATGGTCAAACTGCATTGTATATGTTCCACGACCTTGAGTTTTTGAACGAAGATCAGTTGCGTATCCAAACATTTCTGCTAGGGGCACAAATCCTCTTACAACTTGTAGACCATTTCTTGATTCCATACCTTCGATTCTACCTCTTCTTGAGTTAAGGTCACCAATTACGTCTCCCATATACTCTTCTGGCATTACAACTTCAACCTTCATATATGGTTCAAGTATTACAGGATTTGCTTTTTTCATACCATCTTTAAATGCCATCGAACCTGCAATCTTAAATGCCATTTCTGATGAGTCAACCTCATGGTATGATCCATCATATAGAGTTACTCTAAAGTCAAGAACCTCATATCCAGCAAGCACACCGTTTTGCATAGCTTCTTGAATACCATTGTCTACAGCTGGTATATACTCTTTTGGAATAGCTCCCCCAACAATTTTATTGACAAACTCATAGCCTTCTCCTGGTTGTCTTGGTTCCATCTTAATTTTTACGTGTCCATATTGTCCACGTCCACCAGATTGTCTTGCATATTTAGCTTCTACTTCAACCTCTTTAGTTATAGTCTCTTTATATGCAACCTGTGGGCTACCTACATTAGCTTCTACTTTAAATTCTCTAAGAAGTCTGTCAACAATAATTTCTAAGTGCAACTCACCCATTCCTGCTATTATTGTTTGACCAGTTTCTTGGTCAGTATAAGCTTTAAATGTTGGATCTTCCTCTGCTAATTTAGCTAAAGCTACTCCCATCTTGTCTTGGCTGGCTTTAGATTTAGGCTCTATAGCAACTCTAATAACTGGCTCTGGGAATTCCATGGATTCAAGTATAATAGGATGACTTTCTGCACAGAGGGTATCTCCAGTTGCAGTATCTTTAAGCCCTACTGCCGCAGCAATATCTCCTGCATAAACCCTATCCAATTCTTCTCTCTTATTGGCATGCATTTGTAGTATACGGCCTATTCTTTCTTTTTTGTTTTTTGTTGAGTTTAATACATATGATCCTGATTCCAATATCCCAGAGTAAACTCTAAAAAAAGCAAGTTTACCTACATAAGGGTCTGCCATTATTTTAAATGCTAGAGCTGCAAAAGGCTCATCATCTGATGAAATTCTTTCTTCAACATCTTCTGAACCTGGTTTAACTCCTGTTATGTGTGGTACATCAATAGGAGCTGGCATGTAATCAACTACTGCATCTAGAAGTGGTTGAATACCTCTATTTCTATATGCTGAACCACATAAAACTGGAGTTACTTTACAAGCAATTGTAGCACTTCTTAAGGCTTTCTTTATTTCTTCAACACTTACCTCTTCACCTTCTAGGTATTTCATCATTAGCTCTTCATCTTCTTCTGCTACAGCTTCTACTAAAGCCTCTCTATATTCTTTTACTGTATCTAACATATCCGCTGGAACATCTATTATTTCATACTCTTTTCCAAGCTCATCCTTGTATATTCTTGCTTGCATATTGATTATGTCAATGATACCCTTGAAGTCACTTTCTGAACCTATTGGTATTTGTATAGGAACAGCATTAGCTTTTAATCTTTCCTTCATCATTTCAACTGCTCTAAAGAAATCTGCACCTGTAGTGTCCATTTTGTTTACAAAAGCCATACGTGGAACATGGTACTTGTCAGCTTGACGCCATACTGTTTCTGATTGTGGCTCCACACCGCCTTTTGCACAAAAAACTGCTACTGCGCCATCGAGAACACGAAGAGATCTTTCTACCTCAACGGTAAAATCAACGTGTCCTGGTGTATCTATTATATTTATCCTATGACCATTCCATTGAGCCGTAGTTGCTGCAGAAGTTATTGTGATTCCTCTTTCCTGTTCTTGCTCCATCCAATCCATCGTAGCGGAACCTTCGTGGGTTTCGCCTATTTTATGTGTTCTACCTGTATAGAATAGGATTCTTTCAGTAGTAGTTGTTTTTCCTGCATCTATGTGAGCCATAATACCAATATTTCGAGTTTTTTCTAAAGAAAATTCTCTAGGCACAGTAATCCTCCTTTCTGCTACTTATTTCAAATTTTTTATTTCTATCCAACTTTGATTGTAACCATAATTGACTAAATTTATTACCATCTGTAATGTGCAAAAGCCTTATTAGCCTCAGCCATTTTATGAGTGTCTTCTCTCTTTTTAACACTTGCACCAGTGTTGTTAGCAGCATCCATGATTTCTTTAGCTAGTTTTTCACTCATAGTTTTTTCTCCTCTTTTTCTAGAGTACTCTGCTAGCCATCTTAATCCTAGAGTTTGCCTTCTTTCTGGTCTAACTTCAACTGGCACTTGATAAGTTGCTCCACCTACACGTCTTGCTTTAACTTCAAGTACAGGCATTATATTGTTAAATCCTTTATAGAAAACTTCTAATGGATCTTCACCTGTTTTTTCTCTTATATAGTCAAAGGCATCGTACACTATTCTTTGTGCTACTCCTTTTTTACCATCAAGCATTATTTGGTTAATTAATTTAGTAACTACTTTATCTTTATATATTGGATCTGGACTAACTTGTCTTTTTGGAATATGTCCTTTTCTTGGCACTATTCTTCCCTCCTTAAACATTTAGATTAATTCATAGGTACTCGACATTAGAAGCTTGTCGTCAGCGCACTAAAATGCATATATATAAACAGCCTTTAGCTCATGACGCTAAAACCCCGCATTTCCGTACCTGATATCATTATTTTTTCTTAGGTTTCTTTGCACCATATTTTGATCTAGATTGCATTCTCTTGTCTACACCAGCTGCATCTAATGTTCCTCTTACGATATGGTATCTAACCCCTGGTAAGTCTTTAACCCTTCCACCTCTTATAAGAACAACGCTGTGCTCTTGTAAGTTGTGACCTATACCTGGGATATATGCGTTAACCTCTAAACCATTAGTAAGTCTAACTCTGGCAATTTTTCTTAAAGCTGAGTTAGGTTTCTTAGGTGTTACAGTTCTAACAGATACACATACACCTCTTTTTTGAGGAGAGTTTACTTTAGTTGTTCTTTTCTTAAGAGAGTTTAAACCTACTCCTAAGTGAGCTGATTTTGATTTGTAAACAACTTCTTCTCTACCTTTTTTAATTAATTGGCTAATTGTTGGCATCAAAGCACCTCCTTCCAAATTTGACTACTTTAAAATGGCAGCAACTGCCGCACTTACATCAATACCACAGGCCTTACCTAACTCCTTCATACTTGGAGCGTATATTATTTCAATAGACTTTTCATTGCATAAATTGATAATATCCTGTACTACTTTAGTATCTGCATCTTCTGCAACATATATTGTTAGAACTTCATCATTATTTATTGCCCTTCTGGCCTGCTTAATACCAACAACCTTTTTTGTATCTTTAAGATTAGTCAGCATTTTAGTTTCCTCCTTCACTTAACATCTAGAAGATTATGCAGCTTTAGCTACATAATCTTCTTTGATTCAAAAGAGTCAACCTGCAATTTTACACACTTATATATTTTAACATCTGTTATAAGCAGTGTCAACATTTATATTATTCAATATTAATTTCTTCATCTATTTCTTCAACTATTTCTTCATCTGGATGCTTCAAGGCAATTTCCTTATATTTTCTCATGCCAGTACCTGCAGGTATAAGTTTACCTATAAGCACATTTTCCTTTAGCCCTATTAGCCCATCTTCTTTTCCTTTTATTGCAGCTTCTGTTAGTACTCTTGTAGTTTCTTGGAATGAAGCAGCTGACAAGAAGGATTCAGTAGCTAAAGATGCTTTTGTAATTCCTAATAATACTCTTCTTCCCACTGCAGGTTTTCCACCTTGCTCCTCAATTTTTCTGTTAATTTCTTCAAAGTCAAATATGTTAACTAATCCACCTGGAAGAAAATCTGTATCACCAGAATCTTCAATCTTAACCTTGTTTAGCATCTGTCTGACTATAACTTCTATATGCTTATCGTTTATATCAACGCCTTGCATTCTGTAAACTCTTTGTACTTCTTTTACTAGATAAGATTGAACTCCTAAAATTCCTTTTATCTTCAATATATCATGTGGATTAACTGAACCTTCAGTTATTTCATCTCCAGCCTCTATAAAGTCACCAGGCTTAACTTTAAGTCTGGAACCATAAGGTATAGTGTAGGTTCTTGATTCTCCATCATCTGCTGTAACTATTGCTTCTCTCTTTCTTTTCGATTCATTTAGTGAAACAGTACCAGATATTTCTGTAATAATAGCAAGTCCTTTTGGCTTTCTAGCTTCGAAAAGCTCTTCAACCCTTGGAAGACCTTGAGTAATATCTGCACCTGCAACTCCACCTGTATGGAAGGTACGCATTGTAAGCTGTGTACCAGGCTCTCCAATTGATTGGGCTGCTATAATACCTACCGCTTCTCCAGTATTAACTATATGGCCTGTTGCAAGATTTCGACCATAACATTTTGAACAAACGCCATGCCTTGTTCTACATCCTAATACAGATCTCGCCTTGACTTCTTCAATTCCTGCATCTACTATTTTATCTGCAGCTTTTTCGTCTATAAGTTCTCCTGCTCTTACGATTATTTCGCCTGTATTTGGATCAGCTATATCTTCGTAAGCATACCTACCTTCAATTCTGTCCCATAAGTCTTCAATAACTTCTCTTCCATCTTTGAATGCCCTAATTGCTATATATTGATCTGTTCCACAATCTTCTTCTCTTACTATTACATCCTGGCTAACATCAACTAACCTTCTTGTTAGATATCCTGAGTCGGCAGTTCTTAATGCTGTATCTGCAAGTCCCTTTCTAGAGCCGTGTGTTGAAGTAAAGAACTCAAGTACTGTAAGCCCTTCTCTAAAGTTTGCCCTAATAGGCTGTTCAACAGTTTTACCTGAAGCATTGGCCATAAGTCCCCTCATACCTGCAAGCTGTCTAATTTGGTTTTTACTACCTCTAGCTCCTGACTGAGCCATGATGAATATGTTGTTAAGAGGGTCTAGGTTGTTCATAAGAGCTTCAGTAACTTGTTCTGTAGTTCTGTTCCAAACTTCAATAACTCTTTCATATCTTTCTTCATCTGATATAAGACCTCTTCTATAGGACTTTTCATACTTATCTACTTTTTCTTCTGCTTCTGATATTAGTACTTCTTTTTCTTCAGGAACTACTATGTCATCAATACTTACTGTAATAGCACCAATTGTAGAATAATGGAATCCTGTTTCTTTGATGTTATCAAGGACTATAGCTGTTACTGTATTTCCATGCTTTCTAAAGCATTTTTCAATAATCTTTCCAAGCTTCTTCTTATCTACAACACTATCTATTTCCAAAGAATACTTATCCTTTTCTCTATCTACAAAACCTAAATCCTGTGGTATATTCTGATTGAATATAAACCTACCTACAGTGCTCTCTACTAATTTACCTCTGTCCTTTTCATCAAGCTTAACTCTGACTTTTACTTTAGAGTGTAGAGTAACTTCTCCGTCATAATATGCAAGAAGCATTTCATCAAAATCTTTAAACACCATTCCTTCGCCTTTTTCGCCATCTTTTTCTACAGTTAAGTAGTAGCTTCCTAAGACCATATCCTGAGTTGGTGTTGTTATTGGTTTTCCGTCTTTAGGCGCAAGAATGTTATTCACTGATAACATTAAGAATCTTGCTTCTGCTTGTGCTTCCATTGATAGGGGCACGTGAACAGCCATTTGGTCACCGTCAAAGTCTGCGTTATAAGCTGTACATACAAGAGGATGAAGCTTAATAGCCTTTCCTTCTACAAGAATTGGTTCAAATGCTTGAATTCCAAGTCGGTGTAGAGTAGGAGCACGATTTAGTAGTACTGGATGTTCTTTGATTACTGAATCTAATACATCCCATACTACTGGTTTTACCTTCTCTACCATTCTCTTTGCACTCTTAATGTTATGTGCGTGACCTTCATTGACTAATCTCTTCATCACAAATGGCTTAAATAGCTCTAGAGCCATCTTTTTAGGCAGTCCACATTGATAGAACTTAAGCTCTGGTCCAACAACTATAACTGAACGTCCTGAGTAGTCAACCCTCTTACCAAGAAGGTTTTGTCTAAATCTCCCTTGTTTACCTTTTAGCATATCAGATAATGATTTTAATGGTCTATTTCCAGGTCCTGTTACAGGTCTTCCCCTTCTTCCATTATCTATCAATGCGTCTACAGCTTCTTGAAGCATTCTCTTTTCGTTTCTCACTATTATATCTGGAGCTCCAAGATCAAGAAGTCTTTTCAGTCTGTTATTTCTATTTATAACTCTTCTATATAAATCATTTAAGTCAGATGTTGCAAACCTACCACCATCAAGTTGTACCATAGGTCTTAAATCTGGTGGAATCACAGGTATTACGTCTAATATCATCCATTCAGGTTTATTACCTGATTGTCTAAATGCCTCTACAACTTCTAATCTTCTAATAATTCTAATTTTCTTCTGACCTGAACTTTCTTTTAGTTGCGCTCTTAAATCTTTAACTTCTGCCTCTAAGTCTATTTTTTGAAGAAGCTCTTTTATAGCCTCTGCTCCCATAGAAGCTTTAAACCTTCTACCATATTTGTCTATTGCATCTCTGTATTCTTTCTCACTTAACAGTTGCTTTTCAGTAAGAGAAGTGTCTCCAGCATCTGTCACCACATAGGATGCAAAGTAAAGAATCTTTTCTAGAGCTCTTGGAGACATATCCAATATAAGTCCCATTCTACTTGGGATACCTTTAAAATACCAAATATGAGAAACAGGAGCAGCAAGCTCTATGTGCCCCATTCTTTCTCTTCTTACTTTAGCCTTTGTGACTTCAACTCCACATCTGTCACAAACTACTCCTTTGTATCTTACTCTTTTATATTTACCACAGTGACATTCCCAGTCTTTTGTAGGTCCAAATATTTTCTCACAAAATAGACCTTCTTTTTCAGGCTTTAAGGTTCTGTAATTTATAGTTTCAGGCTTCTTTACTTCTCCTTTTGACCACTGTCTTATCTTTTCAGGTGATGCTAACCCAATCCTGATTGAATCAAAATTATCAAGCTCGAACAAGGGGCTTTCTCTCCCTTCATAAATTAGTTTAAGTCTAATAACTAGTCATCGAAGTCCTCATCAAACAAGTCTTCATCGTCAAAGATGAATTTGTCATCATCAGGTTCTTCTTTGATAAAATCTTCTTCAATGTTATCTGTATTAGTCTCATCATAATCACTATAGTATTCACTTTCAAATTCACTATCTTTATCTTCTACTTCAAATCCAATATTAAGTTCTCCTATTTCATCGTCTACTGATTCCTTTATCTCTATTTCTGTATCATCAGTCAATACCTTAACATCTAAAGCTAAGCTCTGAAGCTCTTTAATAAGAACTTTAAATGATTCTGGTATACCTGGTTCTGGAATGTTCTCGCCTTTTACTATTGCTTCATATGTCTTTACACGTCCCACTACATCGTCTGATTTTACTGTTAGTATTTCCTGAAGTGTATGAGATGCACCATAAGCTTCTAGTGCCCATACCTCCATCTCTCCAAACCTCTGACCACCAAATTGAGCTTTACCTCCTAGTGGTTGCTGTGTTACTAGGGAATAAGGTCCTGTAGATCTAGCGTGAATTTTATCATCAACTAAATGGTGAAGTTTAAGCATATACATATATCCAACAGTAACAGGATTATCAAAAGGCATTCCTGTTCTACCATCTCTTAGTCTTATTTTACCACTCTCTGGATACCCTACATTTCTTAATGCTTCCCATATATCATTTTCGTTGGCACCATCGAATACTGGAGTTGCAACATGCCAACCTGCTTTTTTTGCAGCAAGCCCCAAGTGTACCTCTAATACCTGACCTATGTTCATACGTGATGGAACTCCTAGTGGATTAAGTACCACTTCTAGTGGTGTCCCATCAGGTAAGAAAGGCATATCTTCTTCAGGAAGAATTCTAGAGACAACACCCTTGTTCCCATGTCTACCACACATTTTATCTCCAACATTGATTTTACGCTTTGTAGCTATATATACTCTAACAAGCTGATTTACTCCTGGTGGCAGTTCATCTCCATTTTCTCTAGTGAATACTTTTACATCTACGATTATTCCTGTTTCTCCATGTGGAACTCTAAGTGAAGTATCTCTAACTTCTCTAGCTTTTTCGCCAAATATTGCCCTTAATAGTCTTTCTTCAGCAGTAAGTTCTGTCTCACCTTTAGGAGTAACTTTTCCTACTAGTATGTCGTTTGCTTCAACCTCTGCTCCTATTCTAATAATACCTCTCTCATCTAAGTCTTTTAATGAGTCCTCTCCTACGTTCGGTATATCTCTTGTAATTTCTTCTGGTCCAAGTTTAGTATCTCTAGCTTCTGATTCATATTCTTCTATATGAACTGAGGTCAATATATCTTCTCTAACTACTTTTTCATTTAAAAGAATAGCGTCCTCATAATTATAGCCTTCCCAAGTCATAAATCCAATTAGTAGGTTTTTACCTAGTGCTATTTCACCCTGATCTGTTGAAGGTCCATCCGCTATAACTTGACCCTTTTCAACTTTTTCATGCTTTCTAACAATAGGTCTTTGATTTATACATGTTCCTTGGTTAGAACGCTTAAATTTAAGTAATCTATATTTATCTATTTGTCCATCTTCATCTCTTTTAATCAATATTTCATCAGCAGTTACTCTTATAACAACTCCTGAATTTTTGGCAACTATAACTACTCCCGAGTCCTTTGCCGCCCTATACTCCATTCCTGTACCTATAATTGGAGCCTCCGTCTTTAATAGAGGAACAGCCTGACGCTGCATGTTTGCTCCCATCAGAGCTCTATTGGCATCGTCATTTTCCAAAAATGGTATCATAGCAGTAGCTACAGCAACTATTTGTTTAGGAGATACGTCCATATAGTCTACTTCTTCTACTGGCACAACTTCAATACTTCCATATCTAGCTCTAGCTAACGCTCTTTTATTTACAAATCTACCTTCCGCATCTAATGGTTCATTTGACTGAGCTATAATGAATTCGTCTTCTACATCAGCTGTTAAGTATTCAATTTCACTTGTAACTACTCGAGCTTCTTTATCAACTTTTCTATATGGCGCTTCTATAAAACCATAATCATTAATTCTAGCATAGGTAGTAAGCGACGTGATAAGTCCGATGTTTGGCCCTTCTGGTGTTTCTATTGGACACATTCTTCCATAATGTGAGTGATGAACGTCTCTTACTTCGAAGCCAGCTCTATCTCTACTAAGTCCTCCTGGTCCTAGGGCTGACATTCTACGTTTATGTGTAAGCTCCGCTAATGGATTTGTTTGATCCATGAATTGTGATAACTGGCTGCTACCGAAGAACTCTTTAATAGCTGCGGCTACTGGTCTGATGTTTATTAAAGCTTGTGGTGTAACTACATCTATATCTTGAATAGTCATTCTTTCTCTGACTACTCTTTCCATTCTTGACAATCCTATTCTAAATTGATTTTGCAAAAGTTCCCCTACAGAACGTAGTCTTCTATTTCCAAGATGGTCTATATCATCAGTATTTCCAATTCCATAAAATAAGTTGAACTCGTAATTAATTGATGCTATAATGTCTGCATTTATTATATGTTTTGGAGAAATCTCTCTAATTCTTTCTTTAATAGCTTCTTTTAATTCATCAGTTTTCCCAAACTTGTCTATCAATTCTTTCATTACAGGATAATATACTTTTTCCTTTAGACCAAGATCCTCAACAGAAAAAGGCAGCTCAAATGCTTTAATATCTACAAAATGATTGCCTATAACTCTTACAGTTTTATTATCATCTGTTAGTATATCTACAGCATTTATACCTGCATTCTCTATTTCTATAGCTTTTTTTCTAGAAATCTTTTCATTCTTTTCTACTAATATCTCGCCTGTTTCTTCATTAATTATAGTATCAGCAGCTCTTCTATTTGTAATTCTATTATAAAGAGACAGCTTTTTATTAAACTTGTATCTACCAACTTTGGCTAAGTCATATCTTTTGGGATCAAAAAACAATGTGTTGATAAGCGATTTGGCACTATCAACTGTAGGAGGTTCGCCTGGTCTTAGCCTTTTATATATTTCAAGCAGACCTTCCTCCTGATTTTTTGTACTGTCTTTTTCAAGAGTTTTTAAAATCTGTTCAGTCTCACCTAAAAGTTCTAAAATCTCAGTGTTAGAGCCATATCCCAATGCTCTAAGTAAAACCGTAAGGGGAAGTTTTCTAGTTCTATCCACTCTAACATATACTATATCATTCGAATCACTTTCATATTCTAGCCAAGCACCTCTATTTGGTATTACAGTGGAAGAATACAATCTTTTTCCTGTCTTATCTATGTCTTCAGCAAAATAAACTCCTGGTGATCTAACTAACTGACTTACTATTACTCTTTCTGCACCATTTATTATGAAAGTTCCCTTCTCAGTCATTAAAGGGAAATCTCCCATAAATACCTCTTGTTCCTTTACTTCTCCTGTTTCTTTATTTATTAGTCTAACCTTAACCTTTAGCGGCGCTGCAAAGTTGACATCTCTTTCCTTTGACTCTTCTTCCTCATACTTTGCTTCGTCACCAATGCTGTAATCAACAAACTCTAAAATTAAATTTCCTGTGTAATCTTGGATTGGAGAAATATCTTCAAATACTTCTTTCAGTCCTTCACTGAGAAACCAGTCATAGGACTTCTTCTGTACTTCAATTAAATCTGGTAATTCTAAAACTTCATCAATCCTAGAATAGCTCATACGAACCCGTTTTCCATACGAAACAGGATGCACCATAATTACCACCCCTTAATAAAACTTAAGTAGTTAATGATAAATTACCGAGATGTGAAGCAGTAAGTTGGAGCTCTAACCACTTTCCGTCGTTATGAGTCTCGCCAACTCTGACAATGATAGTACCTACAATTCATCTTCGCACACTTAGATTCATTGGGTACTATTTCTTTGGTAATTTTTAGAATCTAAATACATCTATTATAATATTGCCACAAACTTAATCAAATATTCAAAGTTTATGCCAAAATTCGCCTATTATGCATTTTATAATACTATCACACAAAAATAAAGTTGTCAAGTATAGAAACTTACTAATTTTATTATATCTTTTTCACGAAAATTCTCTAATAATAATTACGAAGAATCGGGTTAGGTCATTCTCCGCAGTTTCGAAACACAAATTTGTTCACTCCCTACGGTCGTGCAAATTTGGTTCTCATTGCGTTTGACCTACCAACAATTTTTCGATAAAAGCATTCGAAAAATTGGGTTAGGTCATTTCCCTCAGTCTCGCTACACAAATTTATTACTCGCTATCGCTCGCATAAATTTGGTGCTCGTTGCGTTTGACCTAACCCAATTTTTCGATAAAAGCATTCGAAAAATTGGGTTAGGTCATAAAAAAAGGCTTCATTGTATTAATGAAACCTTTCTTATCTTAATCATAAATAATTATTTAATTTCTACAGTTGCGCCAACTTCTGCAAGTTTAGCTTTGATTTCCTCAGCTTCTTCTTTTGAAGCTCCTTCTTTTAATGTCTTAGGAGCGTTATCTACTACTTCTTTAGCTTCTTTTAATCCTAAGCCAGTTAATTCTCTAACAACTTTGATAACTTTGATTTTTTCTGCACCAGCGCTTGCTAGTACTACATCAAATTCAGTTTTTTCTTCTGCTGCCCCTCCACCTGCTGCTGGAGCTGCTCCGCCTGCTACCATTACAGGAGCTGCTGCACTTACACCAAATTCTTCTTCTAAAGCTTTAACTAATTCTGATAATTCTAAAACTGATAATGCTTTTACATCTTCTATTAATTTTGTGATTTTTTCACTCATTATATTATACCTCCAATTTTCATTTTTTATTAAGCTTCTTGTGGTTCTTTATCAACTATAGCTTGTAATGTTCTAGCGAACTTAGAAATAGGTGAATTTAATGCAATAACTAATTGAGTAAGTAGAACTTCTTTAGATGGTAATTCACCTATAGCCTTAATCTTATCTACTCCTACTATTTCACCCTCAATAATACCTGCTTTAAATTCTAAGTTTTTATGCTCCTTTGCAAAATCACTTGTAATTCTAGCAGGCGCCACAACGTCATCCTTTGAAATAGCTATGGCACTTGGTCCTGTTAGGAATTCGTTAAATGCTTCAAGACCTTCTTCTTGAAATGCAAATCTCATCATTGTGTTTTTATATACTTTATAGTCTACTCCTTCTTGAGTACACTTTCTTCTTAGTTCAGTAACTTCTTCAACTGTAAGACCTCTATAGTCTACAAGTACGATTGATTTTGCATCTCTAATCTTAGCTTTGATTTCTTCTACGATTTGCTTCTTTTGATCTAATACAGAGCTCATTCTAGGCCACCTCCTTATGCACTTATCAATTTAAATATAATTAAGGTCCCTCCGTAGACATAGAGAGACCTTTGATTTCATAAGTAGTCATTCAAGTCTATCCTCGGTAGGTGAATTTTAAACCATTAGGTACCTACTGTCTACGGAACATTTAAAATTATAACATTAGTATATTATCAGTATATCAAAATAATGTCAATAGTTTTAGTCCATTATTTTTGATGAATTTATTTTAATTCCAGGACCCATTGTACTAGAAATAGTTACGCTTCTTAAATATCTTCCTTTTGCTGCTGCTGGTTTAGCTTTAATTACCGCATCCATTAAAGTAGTGAAGTTATCTCTTAGTTTTTCTGTTCCAAATGATACTTTTCCTATTGGAACGTGAACGATATTAGTTTTGTCAACTCTATATTCAACCTTACCAGCTTTAATATCTTTAACTGCTTTTTCAACATCAAAAGTAACTGTTCCTGATTTTGGATTTGGCATTAAACCTTTTGGTCCTAATACCCTACCTAATCTTCCTACTACACCCATCATATCTGGTGTAGCAACAACTACATCATAGTCAAACCAGTTTTCTGATTGAATCTTTGTTACAAGTTCTTCAGCACCTACAAAGTCAGCACCTGCATTTTCTGCTTCTTTGGCTTTATCGCCTTTAGCAAATACCAAAACTTTTCTTGTTTTACCAGTACCATGTGGTAACACTACGGCACCTCTAACTTGTTGATCTGCATGTCTTGAGTCTACCCCAAGTTTTATATGCAATTCTACTGTTTCGTCAAATTTAGCCTTAGCTGTTTTTTGTACAAGCTCAATAGCTTCGTCTATATCATAAAGAGTTTCTCTATCTATAAGCTTTGCGCTTTCTTGGTAATTCTTACCCTTCTTTGCCATTTTTATTCCTCCTTGTGGTAATAGCGGTTGTTATCCTCCCACTTATTAATTATTCTTCAACAACAATTCCCATACTTCTTGCAGTTCCTGCTACCATGCTCATAGCAGCTTCGATACTACCTGCATTTAAGTCTGGCATTTTAAGCTCTGCAATCTCTCTAACTTTATCTTTTGAAATTTTTGCAACTTTTGTTTTGTTTGGTGCTCCGGAGCCTGATTCTATACCTACTGCTTTTTTCAGTAATACTGCTACCGGAGGAGTTTTAGTTATGAATGAGAAAGATCTATCTTGGTAAACTGTTAAAACAACTGGAATTATCATACCAGCTTGATCAGCAGTTTTTGCATTGAATTCCTTTGTAAACTGCATGATATTTACCCCATGAGGTCCTAAAGCTGTACCTACTGGTGGCGCTGGAGTTGCTTTACCAGCTGGAATTTGTAATTTAACCATAGCTATAACCTTTTTTGCCATTTTTTACACCTCCTTACTATATAGGAAAAGCTAAAAGCTAATCCATTCATGTCAAATATCTATATATAATAATAAAGCATATGCTTTGTTACCAATACTACAGCCTTTCAATTTGTTCAAAGTCCAGTTCTACAAGTGTTTCTCTTCCAAACATAGATACGAATACTTTGAGTTTTCTCTTTTCCATATTTATACTTTCAACTGTTCCAATAAAGTTCTCAAAGTAACCTGATGTTATCTTTATAACATCTCCAACTTTAACATCAATTTCAGGTAATGGTTCTTGTACACCTAATAGTTTTATTTCTTCATTAGTAAGTGGTACGGGCTTAGAGCCAGGTCCAACAAAGCCAGTAACTCCCCTTGTATTTCTCACTAAATACCAAGATTCATCAGTCATTATCATCTTAACCATTACATATCCTGGAAACATTTTTCTCTCTTTAACTTTTTTCTTGCCATTTTTAGTCTCAATGTATTCTTCAACTGGAACTCTTACTTCAAAAATTACATCCTGCATTCCTCTATTTTCCACTAGCTTTTCAATATTGGCCTTAACTTTGTTTTCGTGACCCGAATAGGTATGGGCTACGTACCATTTTCCTTTATCCGACTTATCTGTCATCGCTTACGGGGACCTTAATGTTAGGTCCTTCCCTCCTTCATATTTTATCCAATTATTAGTTTTAATATTTGATGTAAGCCTGAGTCAATTAGCCATACTGCTAAAGAAATAATTGTACATATAACTAACACTACTATAGTATAGTTAATTAGCTCTTTTCTACTGGGCCAACTAACTTTTTTTAATTCAGCTCTTACTCCCTTGAAGTAGTTGCCTAATTTTTTTGTTCCCTTCTCAGCACCCGTTTGAGCCGCCATTCACTTCACATCCTTATTAAAAAGTTTTTGGAAAACTACTTAGTTTCCTTATGAACTGTATGAGTATGACAGAATTTACAATATTTTTTTAATTCAATTCTTTCAGTATTATTCTTTTTATTTTTCATAGTATTATAATTTCTTTGTTTACATTCTGTACACGCCATAACAACTTTAACTCTCATCAAACACACCTCCTAAGCTTTGGCTCATTTAGGTCTATATCAATATTGATATTATATTCAGACATAGCAACCCAATAATAGCTACATTACTTTATATAAACTATCATAAATTAAATAGTCTGTCAATAAAAAAATACAATTATAGACATCTATAAACTATATTATTTTCAGACCTTAGTATTTCCATAATACTCTAAACAATACCTGTTTTCCATTACTTCCTTAAAAAGACTAGGTCTCTTAGACCTA
>NZ_FMDO01000052.1 GCF_900095305.1 Proteiniborus sp. DW1
GTGTGATGTTGATATTGTAATTCCTCTTTCTCTTTCTTCTGGTGCTTTGTCTATATTTGCATAGTCAATGAATTCACCTGTGCCGTATCTTTTGCTTAGTACTGCTGTTATTGCAGCTGTTAATGTTGTTTTACCGTGGTCAACGTGTCCTATTGTTCCAATATTTACGTGTGGCTTATTTCTTTCAAATTTTGCTTTTGCCATTTTCTTTTCCTCCTTAAATAAAGATTTAAAATACAGCTAATATGTATTAGCATTGATAAATAAATATACCCAAGATATCTATTATGTTAAAAATGTTTTTTAGCCTTAGTAAACTCATCCGGGTGTTTCGTGATGACATTTCTAATTGGAGCCCACGACCGGACTCGAACCGGTGACCTCTTGCTTACCATGCAAGTGCTCTACCTCCTGAGCTACATGGGCATTTATAGCCATCACTTAGATAATTTTACTATCAGCTTGATTTTATGTCAATAGGGAAAATATTGAATATGTTTATACATCTTTTACTTCTAAGTATCTCTCTAGCTTCCTCTTCACTCTTTGAAGAGCATTATCAATAGATTTTACATGTCTGTTTAAATCTACTGCTATCTCCTGATAAGATTTGCCTTGAAGATACGACATCAACACTTCCCATTCTAAATCACTTAGTATCTCACCTATTTTGCTTTCAATGCTTTCCAGCTCTTCTCTGCTTATGATCAGTTCTTCCGGATCAGTTATCTTAGCCCCTGTAATTACATCTAAGAGCGTTCTATCTGATTCCTCATCATAAATAGGCTTATTTAACGATACATAAGAGTTTAACGGTATATGTTTTTGCCTAGTTGCAGTTTTTATTGCAGTAATTATTTGCCTAGTTATGCATAACTCAGCAAAAGCCCTAAAGGAGGTGAGCTTGTCCTGATTATAGTCACGTATAGCCTTATATAGACCTATCATTCCTTCTTGAATGATATCCTCCTTATCTGCTCCAATTAAAAAGTATGATCTTGCCTTAGCTCGTACAAAGTTTTTATACTTTTTTATAAGATATTCTAGTGCCTCAGGGTCACCATCTCTAGCATCTTCAATTATTTTTTCATCATCCAAAGCTTCATCTGATAAGTCTTTATACATACTTAGTCCCACTAGCATCCCCTCCAGCAATTTGATAAAACCCTCTACGCATACAATCATTATATATTTATTTAGTATTGGAGTCAAGCTATTTACTTATTCTTTCTGAGTTTTTCAAGTTTTTCTAAAGTCTCTTTATCTAATCTTCCAATTAAAAGATCATTTGTCTCATTAGTTACTTTATTCTTTTTTCTAATCATCTCTTTGTAATGTTCCACTTCAAGCTTCAGTTCTCTAGCTGAAATTCGAGTTCCTCCTCTACCTATTACCACTTGTTGTTCGATCCAGTCAGATGTAGCCACTCGTACTTTTTTTGCCCTTCCAATTGCATCTAAAGTTCTTTCTATGTAGTGGTCTGCACTTTCCTTTTCCTTTGTATATACTATCTCAATACCTTTAAGAGTTTCTTTCTTTTCCATGCTTCCTTTTACAAGATGTGCATCAAAAACTATTATTACCTTTATACCTGTATATGACTGATACTCCGCCAGTATATCAATCAATTCATTTCTTGAAATCTCTAAGCTCTGCTTTGACAACTCTCTTAGATTGCTCCAGTTGTTTATGATATTATACCCGTCAACAAACAAATATTCCTTTGCGCTACCTCTCATGTCATTCTTTTAAGCCCCTTTGTCTCAGCACTTCATACATCATAACTGAAGCTGCAACTGAAGCATTTAAGGATGATATTTTTCCGTTCATCGGTATCTTAACTAAAAAGTCGCATTTTTCTCTTATCAATCTACCTATTCCCTTTCCTTCACTACCTATTACTATCGCTATAGGACCTGATAAGTCTCTATTAAAATAATCCTGCTCCCCATCCATATCGGCTCCGTATATCCATACTCCTCTCTCTTTAAGCTCTTCAATTGTAGAGGCAATATTAGAAACCTTTGCAATATTCATGTATTCTACTGCTCCTGCTGAAGCTTTTATAACTACTGGTGTTAGACCTACGGCTCTTCTCTTAGGTATTATAACACCATGAGCTCCTGCACATTCTGCTGTACGGATAATGGCACCCAAATTATGAGGGTCCTCTATTTCATCTAGTATTATTATAAAAGGGTCTTCGTTTTTGTCTTCTGCAGCTTTCATTATATCATCTACTGTTTTATATGAATATGGAGTTACTAGTGCTATAACTCCTTGATGGGCTTTGGTTTCTGACATTGCATCTAGTTTTGCTTTTTCTACATATTGTATCACTATTCTTTTTTCTTTTGCCATACCGATTATTTTTTGTATGGAGCCCTGTTCTGAGCCTTTAGCAATTAGTATTTTATCTATTTCTCTTCCGCTTTTTATGGCTTCTATTACTGGATTACGACCTTCTACATAGCCTTCTTCTCTCAATTTCTTCACCTCTTACCTTTATCCTTGAATTTTCACTAAAATACTAAAATATTGTAAATTAGAATCCGTATGTTGAAAAATTAGATAAAATACTAAGCGAACATTTGCAGGGCACGACTATAATTCTTAGCGAATAGAGGTGAAAAATCCGTTAAACAAACAAACTAAGGTAAGGTCAGCATACGCTGACATAAGGAGTTACGACGAAATCAAAGATTTCTGTAACTCCATTAACCGAAGCAAGTTTGCAAGTTGTAGGATTTTTTACCGGAATGAGCTATAGAATTATTCGTGACCGAAACCGTGAGCGTGTATTTTGTCTAATTTTTCCTAGCCTACAGATATTTAAATTTCTCCCTTACTTCTTTTATCTTCCCACAAGTCATTTTTCCCTCTGGGCATGGACCATTAACACAACCTGGACCTGAGTATTTAAATAATGATGGGGCAACTGCTTTTACTTGTCTTAGCATTTCTATAGCTAGCTGTCTTATTTCCCATTGTGCTCTATTGCAGCATCTTTTATTAAAAAAGTTAAATAATGCTCTTGCATTCATTGTAAATACAATCTTGGTTTCACAGGCATTAGGAAATACATACCTAGCATCTTCGATGGCCATTTTCTCTGCATCCTTTCTAGCCTTTACTTCACTATAACCTTCTTGAATCAGCTTTTCATAATGCTTAGTAAATAATAAGTCTGTCAACTCATTATAATATTTTTGGTCTTGCTCCATAGCTTCTATGAATTTTGCTTTTGCTTCGGGTATGGCTTCTATTGATGGTGGAATTATATACTCAAATTGCTGCAGTTTTACATATCTCTGAGATTGTTGAGAATACGATGCTCCAATTCTATGTCTCACTAATTGATGAGTCAAAACCCTACTTATGCCCTCAACTCCAAAAGTAAAAGAAACATGTTCAATTGGTGATTCATGACCTAACTCCATAAGCATTTCGATAAAATCCTGTGTTTTTCTATCATCTAGTTTTTCTTCAATATCTTCTACTCCTACTGCTGAATAACATAGCTTTGCAGCAGCAGCTATTAGTTTTTCTGCATCCTGTGTATATCTTAGCAGACTTACCCTAAGCATTTTCACTCCCCCTTATTATTTACATTCATTCTCGTTTATTATCATACTAAAAATCTCCAAAATTCTCTCGTTTCTTCCATTAAGATACAAAAAGCCTATAAGAGTTTCAAAGCCAGTTGCATATCTATAGTCTAGCAAGTTAGCATTCTTAGGTGCAGAACCTGATTTTGCATTTCTACCTCTTTTAACCATTTGCCATTCTTCTTCTGTAAGCTTATCCTCTAGAAAATGAGTTACATCTGCCTGTGCTTTAGCTTTTACATATTCAATAGCTTCTTTATGAAGCTCATTGACAGACATATTCTTAGTTCCTATTAAGAATGTTCTTATAAAAAGCTCATATACTGCGTCTCCTATGTAAGCAAGCTGTAAGGGAGATAGCATTTTAATGTCTACTCCCCAGCCTTTACATATATCTTTAAGTCCATTAAATAAATCTTTGCCCATTCTATTATCTAACCCTCTTCCACTTTACTCCATCTTTTGTGTCCTCTAGGATTATACCTTTTTCTTTTAAGTCATCTCTTATTTGATCGGCTAATTTAAAGTCCTTGTTTTTTCTAGCTTCTATCCTTTTCTCTATTAGCTCAGCAATTTCCTCATCCAATAGCTCTTCTTCTTTATTTAGTATATTTAATATCCCACTGAGCTCCATCAATACATTATGAGTATATACTACTAACTCTTTAGGTGAATCATGATTTAATTTAGTATTACCTACTTTTATTATCTCAAATAGTGATGATATGGCATCAGCTGTATTTATATCGTCCTCCATACTGTCAATAAACTTTTTCTTTAGCTCAATTATTTCTTCTTTGATTATATTATCTTCATTTGTTAATACTTTTTCTTCAGTATTGTTAATTAAATATTCTAGGTTTTTCTTTCCATTGTATAACCTATCTAGACCATTTTTAGCCTGCTCCACAAATTCTCTGCTAAAGTTTACAGGCTTTCTGTAATGAGCTGAAAGTATGAAAAATCTCAATACTTCTAAATCAAATTCCTTGCTAATTTCTCTTACTGTAAAGAAGTTCATTGAGGATTTTGACATCTTTTGATTTTCCACATTTATCATTGCATTGTGAAGCCAATAGTTAGCAAATGGTTTCCCTGTAAGGCTTTCGCTTTGAGCTATTTCATTTTCGTGGTGTGGAAATTGCAGGTCCTCTCCGCCTGCATGTATGTCTATAGTATCTCCTAAATACCTTCTTGCCATTACAGAACACTCTATATGCCAGCCTGGTCTACCTTTTCCCCAAGGACTATCCCATGCAGGCTCTCCAGGCTTAGCTCCCTTCCATAAAGTGAAGTCCATAGGATTTCTTTTGATTTCATTAACTTCTACTCTAGCTCCTGATACTAAGTCTTCAATGTTTTTCTTGGAAAGTTTACCATAGTCATCTAGCTTAGTTATATCAAAGTATACGTCTCCATTAGCACTATAGGCAAAATCTTTTTCTACAAGCTCTGTAATAAAGTCTATTATGTCTTTAATATGCTCAGTGGCCTTTGGATGATTTGTAGACTCTTCCTTTAATAATAATCCCTTTGCATCCTTTAAATATTCATCTATAAATTTTTCTGCAATTTCTTTTACAGTAGTTCCTTCTTCATTAGCCTTATTTATAAGTTTATCATCTATGTCGGTAAAATTCACTAAATAATCTACTGTATAGTTCTTATATTCTAAATATCTTCTTAATACGTCAAATACTACTAGTGGCCGCGCATTTCCTACATGAATATAATTATACACAGTTGGCCCACATACATAAATAGTAACTTTGTCTTGTTTGATTGGCTTGAATTCTTCTTTTTTTCTTGTCAGCGTATTATAAAGTTTCATTATTTTCCCTCCCTGTTAATTTGAATACCTGCTCTTCTAATTTATTTATTCTTTCCCTCAAACTTTCTAACTCCTGTGCCACTGGGTCAGGAAGTCTTATTTGATCAAGATCTATGCAGTTTTCTGCTAATGGGATCCTCTTGTTTTCCTTTACTACCACTCTACCTGGAACTCCAACTACTGTACAATTTGGCGGTACTTCTTTTAGAACTACAGAGCCAGCTCCGATTTTAGAATTATCACCTACTCTAAATGGTCCCAGCACTTTAGCTCCACTACTTACAACTACATTGTTTCCTATGGTAGGATGTCTTTTCCCTACATCTTTCCCTGTTCCTCCAAGAGTTACTCCTTGATATATTGTTACGTTATTCCCTATTTCAGCAGTTTCACCTATGACTACACCTATTCCATGGTCTATGAAAACACCTTCTCCTATTTTAGCTCCAGGATGTATATCTATTGCGGTTAGAAATCTAGCTATTGTTGATATAAATCTGGCAATAAAGTAGAGCTTTCTTTTATAGAACCAATGGGAAACTCTGTGAAACATTATAGCATGAAGTCCTGGATAACAAAGTAGTACCTCTAATAAACTTTTCGCTGCTGGGTCTCTTTCCATTACGGCTTTAACATCTGCTTTCAAATGTTTGAACATAGATTCTCCCTTTCCTTTCTAATACTTAATCTTAGTTGGACTAGGTCCTTTCACAGTCTTGAAACTCAAATCTGTTCTCTCCCATTCAGTCACATAAATTTGATGCTCGCCCAGTTTGACCTACCAGCGATTTTCCGAAAAAAGCGTTCGGAAAATCGGGTTAGGTCATAAAAATAACCGCCTCAATACTATTTGTAAAGAGACGGTATAATCCCGCGGTTCCACTCTAATTGAGCATATATGCCCCACCTTGTAAAAGCAATAACGGCGCTTCCCCGGCTAACCCTACTAATATTTCAGGCAACAGTTCAAAGGTGCACTTCAATCTAAAATTGACATAAGGCTTCTCTCAGCTTATAAAAGCCCCTCTCTGTATGTGTATTAGATTTACTTTACCTTATCATAACCTTTATCTCTAATTCAATGTTATGATGTTATTATAATAGTTTACTAAATGTAAGTAAATTTATCAATACTTAATCAATAATCTTAAACATAAAATTATTCAAGCATTATTTAATGTGGTTTTTTACATATTCTATGCGGCTAAGTATATTTTGTTTCCCTAAAATTAGAATAATCTTATCTAAGTCTGGTCCATGAAGCTGGCCTGTTAAAGCGGACCTTATTGGCATAAATAGATTTTTGCCCTTCACTCCAGTGCTTTTCTGTATTTTTTTCATTATTGTAGTAGAAAATTCTTCATCTATTTCGTCTATTTGCGATAGTTCTTCTTTAAATGCTTGTAGCAAAGAAGGAACTTGTTCTCCTTTAAGCATTTCAATAACTTCTTCATTTTCTGGTTTTATTTCATTGTCAAAATAGAACTGAGCTTTTTCTACTATCTCTCCCACATAAGATATTCTTTCTTGAAGTGTTGATACTATAAGCTTTATCCAATCATATCTGCTATCCACATCCTCTTCACTAATATAGCCTGCATTTAAAAGATGTGGTATAGCTAGTTTTGTGATTTCATCTATATCTGCATTTCTTATATAATGTCCATTTACCCAATCTAGCTTATCTTTATCAAAAATTCCACCTGTATTTGAAACTCTCTCAAATGAAAATTGTTCAATTAACTCATCCATTGTAAAGAACTCTTGATTACTCTCTGGACTCCATCCTACTAATGCTAGATAGTTTATAATCCCTTCTGGCAAATATCCTTTAGCTCTAAAGTCTTCTACTGAAACATCTCCGTGTCTTTTGCTAAGTTTTTTCTTTTCTTTATTCAATACTGTTGGTAAGTGTACAAATTCTGGTGTTTCCCATCCAAAGGCTTCAAATAAATATGCTTGCTTTGGCGCTGATGGAAGCCATTCTTCTCCCCTCACTATATGAGTTATTTTCATTAGATGGTCATCTACTACTACTGCAAAGTGATAAGTAGGAAATCCATCAGATTTAATAAGGACTTGATCATCTAAATCCTTGGTGTTTATTGTTATCTTTCCTCTTATTAGGTCATTAAATACTATATCTCTGTTCTTTGGAAACTTAAGCCTAATTACGTATTCTTCTCCTGCTTCTATTCTTTTCTTTGCTTCTTTGATGCTTATATCTCTACAATGTCCATCATATCCTAGCATTAGCCCCTTTTCCTTCTGTTCTTCTCTAATCCTTTCAAGTCTTTCCTTGTCGCAGAAGCAATAGTAAGCATGTCCTTTTTCTAATAACTCATTTATGTATTTCTTGTATATGTCAAGTCTTTCTGATTGAATATATGGCCCATATTCACCTTTTTGAACTATTTTACCGTCTTCTATAAAGACTCCCTCATCATGTACTACGCCAGCCCATAAAAGTGAATTTATTAAATTCTCAATGGCATCGTCTACATATCTTGATTGGTCTGTGTCTTCTATTCTAAGTATATATTTTCCACCCTTATTCTTTGCAAACAAATAATCATATAGTGCCGTTCTTAATCCTCCTATATGTAAATACCCTGTAGGACTAGGTGCATACCTAACTCTCACTTGAGACATACTAAAACCTCCTATATATTTTTCCTGTTCATATTTGTATATTATATAATACTAGCTTTTTAGTATCAAGAAATATTGTTTTCTTTGTATCTAATATATTAAAACCTCCTAATAAGGTAGAACACAAGTAATAATATAATAATATGTACCAACCACCATCCTACTGATAAAAACGAAAACCTGCTTCTATAATGTAACCTTCTCCTATTTCTCTCCATTTTTCTCCTCCTAATAACCTAATAGATAGTATTAGGATTTACAAAACAGATAATCTATATTCTCAGGTATACCAAAACAGTTGAAAAGTTAAGTAAAATACTAAGTAAACATTTGCAGGACATAACTATAATTCTTAGCGAATACAGATAGTCAATCCATTAAGCAATCAAATTAAGGTAAGGTCAGCATAGGCTAACATAAGGAATTACGACGAAACCAGAGATTTCTGTAGCTCCATTAATCAAACTAGTTTGCAAGTTATAGGATTTTTTACAAAAGCTTTAACTATATTTACATAACATTGCCGCCCCTATTATGCCTGCATCATTGCCATGTTTAGCTATGACAACTTTACTATGTGGCATGTCTTTAAATAAAATCTTATCATGGATTTTATTATTTATAAGCTCTAATAAATAGTCACCAGCCTTAGATACTCCACCACCTAGAGCTATTACTTCTGGATCTAGAAGATTTATTAAATTTGTAATGCCTATTATTAAATAATCCACTAATCTATTAACAGAGTCTAATGCTAGTTTATCTCCAGATTTAGCACAATCAAATATTAACTTGGCATTAAGTTTATCTAGGTCATCTCCAATATAATTTCTTATATTAGTATTCTCCTTTGTTTCCTCCATTAATTTTCTAGTATATTTTATCAATGCAGTTGCTGAGGTAAAGGTTTCAAAACAGCCATTCTTCCCACAATTACAATTATAAAAGTTCTCACCTATTACCATATGACCTATTTCTGAACTAAGATTATTGGTTCCACTATAAAGCTTTCCGTTAATAATAAATCCTCCACCTACTCCTGTACCAAGGGTTATTAAAATAGAGTTTTGAGTATCCTTTAGAGCTCCGTTTTCAAGCTCTGCTAAAGCAGCTACTGAAGCATCGTTATCTATATAAACTGGTTTATTGAGTTCCTTCTCTAGAGTCTTGCCCAATGGTACATCCTGCCACCCTAAATTTACGCAATTCATAACATTTCCTGTTTTGTTATCAGCTAAGCCAGGTACTCCTACACCTATTCCCATAACTTTTTCACAGTCTGGAGCTTGGTTAGAAACATCCTTAATCAACTCAATTATATCTTGTATCACAGTATTCCATCCTCTAAAAGGTAAAGTTTGACAGCTTTTCTGGAATAAAATATTCCCATCATTAGAGACTACTCCAGCAGTAACATTTGTTCCCCCTATATCTACCCCAATATACATAACCACATCCCCCTTATATAATTTTATTTAAGAATTATTTTATCATAAGAATATGTTGATTAATAGATATCTATAACATGAGTCTTCTCAACCTCGCAGCTTAATTTTTTTATTCTCTAACTCTTATAAATTTAATCATAAAAGCTACCGCCTAATACGGTAGCTTTTATTCTATAATTCTAGTCCTTGTTGTTTAAATTCTGCTCTTACCCTGTCCATTATCTCACTTGTGTTTACTTCAACTTTTTCTCCTTCTCTCCTTAATGAGAATTCTACTATTTCTTCGTTTGCTCTTTTACCAACTGTAATTCTAATAGGTATACCAATTAAATCTGCATCTTTAAACTTAACTCCTGCTCTTTCGTTTCTATCGTCAATTAATACTTCTAGTCCAGCCTTTGAAAGCTCATCATACAGTCTTTCACCTAGAACGACTTGCTCTTCACTCTTAACATTTACTACAGTAATTATTACATGATATGGGGCTACTGATAATGGCCATATGATTCCATTTTCATCATGACATTGTTCTATTACAGCAGCAGCTGTTCTGGTTACTCCTACTCCGTGTGAACCCATAAATATTTTTTGTTCTTTACCATTCTCATCTAAGAAGGTAGCATTTAGTGCGTTACTGTATTTTAGCCCTAGTTGGAATATGTTACCTACCTCTATTCCTCTATCCATCTTAAGTGGCTCTCCACACTTAGGACATTTATCTCCTTCTTGAACTAGCAGTATATCTTCTACTACCTCTCCTTCAAAATCTCTACCGTAGTTTATATTCTTAATATGATAATCTGTTTCATTAGCACCTACTATGAAATTGGTCATCTTTGTAACTCTTGAATCAACTATGATTTTAATGTCCTTTTTCAAATTCATAGGTCCAGCAAAACCTACCTCTGCTCCTGTAACTTCCTTTACTGTTTCTGCATCTGCCATCATTAGCTCGTGCTCTGGAATACCTAGTACTTTAACTAGTTTGATCTCATTAAGTTCTCTGTTCCCTGGGATAACTACTGCTACCACTTCGTCTTTTGCCTTGTATAATAATGTTTTTGCAAAGTTTTCATGAGATGTATTAAAGAACTTTGACACTTCTTCTATTGTTTTAGCATTTGGTGTATGAACCCTTTCCAATTGAAGCTTTTCTTCAGTAGTGGACTTAACTTCATATAGACAATTTGCTTTTTCATCTGTGGCAGCATAGTCACAACTATCACAATAAGCTATTGCACTTTCACCATACTCTGACATTGCCATAAACTCATGAGAGTCACTTCCTCCCATGGCACCAGAGTCACCTTCAACTACCTTGAATTTTAATCCACATCTTGTAAAGATTTTCTCATAAGCCTTCCACATATCATAGTAGGATTTTCTCATACCTTCTTCATCTATATCAAAAGTATATGCATCCTTCATTATGAATTCTCTTGCTCTCATAAGACCAAATCTTGGTCTTTTTTCATCTCTATATTTAGTCTGTATTTGATAAAGGCTAAGTGGTAGCTGCTTGTAAGACTTTATTTCATGTCTTATGAGATCTGTAAATATTTCTTCATGTGTAGGTCCTAGACAAAATTCTCTTTGATTTCTATCATATAATCTAAACATCTCAGGACCAAAATCGTCCCATCTACCAGACTCTTTCCATAGTTCTGCAGGTTGTATAGCAGACATTAAAACTTCTTGAGAATCTATGGCATCCATTTCTTCTCTTACAATTTGTTCAATCTTTTTTAATACTCTAATTCCAAGTGGTAAGTAAGAATATACTCCTGATACTAGCTTTCTAATCATTCCTGCTCTTAGTAAAAGCTGATGACTAGGAAGCTCTGCCTCTGAAGGAACTTCTCTTAATGTTGGCATATAAAGTTTTGACATTTTCATATATATCACTCTCCATTATTAAATTAAATTCAATGACTATTTGACGTACATAAACGGTCAGAAAATTTTTTGCAGTTACTTCTCACAAATTTATTTGTTCAACTGCCCTCCATAAATTTAGTGCTTGGTGCGTTTGACCTACCATCGATTTTCCGAAAAAAGCGTTCAGGAAATCGGGTTAGACATTTCGCAGTCAAGCTGCACAAATTTATTTGCTCGCTGTCGCTCACATAAATTTGGCGCTTGGTGCGTTTGACCTACCATCGATTTCCTGAGAAAAGCGTTCAGGAAATCGGGTTAGGTCATAAAAAAACCTTCATCCCAAAAAAGGGACGAAGGTTATATCCGCGGTACCACCCTAATAGATTATAAAATATATAATCCACTCGAAATAAATAACGGTAAAAAACCGTCTAGACTTTTATTTTCCCGTCTAGAAGCTCTGGGATGGGTTCAATATTCATTGGGTTAGAAATCTCTCAGCCTAGGACTTCCTCTCTGTATACCTTAAATATCTACTATTTCCCTTCAACGCTTTTAATATTTATTTATAAGATTAAAGCTAATATTACTAAAAAATATTTGCTTTGTCAATTATTTTTTATTATGCTCTAAATATTACAGACTCTTTCTTGAACATGTTTACTGTTAATAAAAGTGAAGCTATTATGTATACTAGTGTCCAACCTAATACTATTAGTATATGTACTGGATCGATTATCTGAACTAATGCTTCTTTAATGATGGCAATAGTATTTATTATAGGAATATGGAAATACACCTCGGGTATTGCTTTTCCATCTAAGTACATTGTCATATAAGCAGGTATTAGTAGTATTACCGATAATGGAGCCAAATATGTTTGAGCTTCTTTAAAGTTTCTTGCATAGAAACTTATAGTAAGTTCTAAACCACTAAATACTAAGTTTAATCCCGCACAAAATAGTCCTATGACTAATATATGACTTAACGGCAATACTACCCCTGTTCCTAAAAAACTAGGATTCATCTTAGACGCGATAAAAAAGCCTATTAATGATGCAGCAGTACCAATTACTCCTGATATAAATACTGCAATGAATTTTCCACCTAGTATAGATAATCTACTGGCTTGAGTAGTCAACAATGGTTCTAATGTTTGTCTTTCCTTTTCTCCTGCTCCTAAGTCTGTAGCAGCAGCTAATCCACCTATTGCAGAATATACAGTTATTAGCATAGGGAATATCATAGAAAAGATCATTACTCCCATTCCACCATCCTTAGAAACAGATGTATTCTTTATGGCTACTGCCTTTAATTCTTCAAGATCTATTCCTAAGGCATTAAGTCTTTCATTGGTAATAGATTGGGAATAGGCTTCTATAATACGGTTGAGTCTTGATGTAGCCATATCTGACTTTTGACTAGACTGGTCATAAATAACTTCTACATTTCCCATTGTTCCATTTTCAATTTTATTATCAAAACCTTCTTCAACTTTTACTATAGCTCTAACTGTTAACTCCTCTAAAGCTTTATCTGGGTCGTCAACATCAATTATGTTTATTTGACCTGTCTCTTTAAAGTACTCTTCTAGTTTCGTTTCACCATTGCTTATAATCGCAATATCTATAGGCTTCTGTTCATCATTTATCAGCTCACTAGTTCCAAATCCTAATGCAAATGCCATAATAGGAAATATCAATATAGGTATTATTATACTTGAAAATATAGTCTTTTTATCCCTAAAGGTATCTTTAAGCTCTTTTTTAAGCACAATCATAGCATATCTAATATTCACTTTTCTCACCTACCAACTCAACAAATATATCTTCTAGGTTATTACCTTTAAACTTATGTTTTAACTCATCTAGAGTGGAGACTTCAACTAGTTTCCCTTTATTTATTATTCCTACTATATCACACAATTTTTCAACTTCACTCATTGAGTGACTAGAGAAAAGAATAGTTTTCCCTTCCTTTTTCTGGTCTAATATAAATTCATGTACTATTCTTACAGATGTTACGTCTAATCCTGTTGTTGGCTCGTCAAGTAGCATTATTTGTGGATTATGAACTATACTCCTAGCTATAGATACCTTTTGCTTCATACCTTTTGAAAACTTTCCAACTCTTCTATCTATATACTCTTCCATTTCCAGCTTTTTAGATAACATATCTATTCTCTTAGATATATCCGATTTATTCATGCCATTAAGAAGTCCAAAATACTCAATATTCTCTCTAGCTGTTAATCTATCATAAAGCCCTGTATCTCCACCAAATAGTATTCCAATCTTCCCCCTTATATTATCTGGTTCCTTAATCAAGTCTTTTCCATCAATTAATGCTGTGCCTGATGTTGGCTTTATCATAGTAGCTATCATTCTTAGTGTAGTAGTTTTGCCTGCACCGTTTTCGCCAAGCAGACCAAATACAGTTCCTTGGTCTACTGTGAAAGAAATTCCTTTAACAGCCTCCACTTCTTTATATCTCTTGGTTAAGTTTTTAACCTGTATCAAGGTGATTCCTCCATTTCTAATAAATTTATATACTCTAAATGAAATCATTAGATTTTTACTAGAAGGCATACAGCTTGTGATGATATCCCCTCTTCTCGCCCCTCAAATCCTAGCTTCTCAGTTGTTGTAGCCTTTATATTTATATTATTTAATGAAGTATTAAGCACTGAAGCTATTTTCTCTCTCATATCATCTACATATGGTGCTAGCTTAGGTTTTTGGGCTGCAACTACACAATCAATATTCCCAACTGTATATCCAAACTCTAACATTAATTCATATGTCCTTTTAAGTAATTTCATACTATTTATATCTTTATAGGATTCATCTGTATCTGGAAAGTGCTTGCCTATATCCCCTAATGCCAATGCTCCTAAAATACTATCCATTATTGCATGTACTAATACATCTGCATCAGAATGTCCTAGTAATCCCTTTTCATGGGGTATATCTACCCCGCCAATTATTAACTTTCTTCCTTCAACTAATTTGTGCACATCATAACCTATACCTATTCTCACTATATTGCCCCCTTAAATGCTTAAAACCATATTGAAATTTCTCTCTCAGCAGATTCTGGTGAGTCTGATGCATGAACAATATTTTCAGTAATTGAATTTGCATAATCGCCTCTTATGGTTCCTGGCTCTGCTTCCATTGGATTTGTTTTCCCGTTTATATTTCTAACTAGTTTTATGGCATTATTTCCTTCCACTACCATTATTAAAATACTTCCCCTCATCATATAGGAAACTAATTCTTCATAAAACGGCTTTTCCCTATGCTCTATGTAATGTTTTTCAAGGGTGGCTCTATCTGCACGAAGCATCTTGCATTCTGTAATTCTTAAGCCTTTTCTTTCATATCTACTTATAACCTCTCCTATTAATCCTCTATCAACACCATCTGGCTTTACAATCACAAATGTTCTTTCCATAATTATAATCATCCTTTCTTCCTGTATATATATTTAATATCAGGACATTATACAGCCTTCTCTATATTATGATAATAACAACTGAGCTAATTTTAAATCCTCTGGTGTAGTGATTTTTATGTTAGAATAAGAACCTTCAATGATTTTTACTTTATACCCTAATTTTTCAACTAGCATACTGTCATCAGTGCCAATTATTTTACTTTTTATTGCATAATCATAGGCCTTTAGTATAATATCATAGGAAAATGATTGAGGAGTCTGGACTGCCCATAACGTACTTCGTTCAGGAGTATCTATGATATCTCCTTCCACATTGACTTTTTTTATTGTGTCTTTTACAGGAGTTCCTATGACACAAGCTTTGTGTTTAATTACTCCTTTAATACTATTTATTATATCTTCATCTCTTACAAATGGTCTTACTCCATCATGTATTAGAACAATATCACAGGACCCATTCACTGCTAAAAGTCCTTTATATACAGAATCCTGCCTTTCAGTCCCCCCTCCTACTATATTAGTTACCTTTCTAAATCCATATTTCTTTACTACTTCATTAAAACAATACTCTTTCTCTTCTTCTCTTGCTACAACAACTATTTCATCTATATATTCATTATTGTCAAATTTCTCTATAGTATAAGCTAAAATCGGTTTGTCTTTTAAGAGAATAAATTGTTTATTAATACTAGAATTCATTCTCTTGCCTATACCAGATGCTGGCAAAACCACCGATATATATTTCCCATTATAAGACAATCAAATCACCTCTATGACATTATAGCATAATATACAAAGATACAACAGGAAAACCCAGCACATGCCGGGTTTTAACTAGTACTTATCATAATATATTTTATTATACCGCTTTATCAGTCATTGACTTAGGCTTTGCGAATATCATTCTACCTGCTGAAGTTTGTAAAACACTAGTTACTAGTACTCCTATGGTATCACCAATATGTTTTTTACCTCCATCTACAACTATCATAGTACCATCATCTAGGTAAGCAACACCTTGACCCGATTCTTTTCCATCTTTTATGACTTGAACAATCATCTCTTCTCCTGGAAGAACAACTGGCTTAATAGCATTTGCTAACTCGTTTATATTTAATACCTCAACTCCATGAAATTCTGCTACTTTATTTAGATTATAATCATTAGTAACTACCTTCCCTTTAATGAACTGTGCCAGCTTCAACAGCTTAGTATCTACCTCTGCAATATCCTCAAAATCCTTTTCATGTATAACGACTTCTATGTCTAATTCCTTTTGTATTTTATTTAAGATATCGAGCCCCCGTCGTCCTCGATTTCTTTTAAGGGAATCAGAGGAATCAGCTATTCTTTGAAGTTCCTCCAATACAAATTCAGGTATTATAAGCGGTCCCTCTACAAAACCCGTTTTACATATATCTGCTATTCTACCATCTATTATAACGCTAGTATCTAGTATTTTAGGTAGTACAGGATTTACTCCCTTAGGAGCCTTTTCTTTAGCACCGCTTCTCTTTAATGAGTTTATAGCATTTGCAAAATCTTCTTTTTTCCTTGTTGGAACCATAACTCCAAAGTATGCCAAAACAATATAAAATAATATAGATAGTACAGGTCCTACATAAGGAATCATATGAAACAAAGGACTTACAAGATTAGCTATTAATAGTCCTGAAACAAGCCCTACTACCCCAAGGATTATATCTGATGCAGGAATCCTTTGTATTTCACCTTCCATAATAGATATAATTTTCCTACCTAGTTTCATCATCTTAGGAGAAGCAATAAAGAATATAATACCAAATATTAGTCCTAATCCCACGTAGCTATGAGGTTTTATCCCTAGCTTTTCTAGAAAGCCAAGTAATTTTAAAGATTCTAAAAGTGCCATTATTCCTACTCCAAGGGATATCCCAAGAACTGTTAAAATAGCTCTAATAATTCTACTTACTATTTTTGATTTATCTACCATTTATATTTCACCTCCTCCTTTAGTTATTACCACATTATTAGTTTACTATAACTAATTTACCACAAATTACAATAATAAATACATCTTTTCGTATTTTGTCATAAAAATTTAATAATATGAAGGCAACTTTTTCAAAGTAAAGAAAGAAAAAGCAAGCGTCTATGAATGAGACGCTTACTTTACAATGTTTTCAATCAAATCCTCAGCTTCCACTTGTTCTATATCTTTTGCCAACACAATTTCACTTACCAGCATTTGTTTTGCGTTATTAAGCATCTTTCTCTCTCCAGTAGACAATCCCTTCTCTCTATCTCTGATTATGAGGTTTCTCACAACACTGGCAATCTCATAGATGTCTCCGCTCTTAATCTTATCCATATTAGCTCTATATCGTCTATTCCAATTCTGAGGCATTTTAGTCTTATGGTCACCCAATACAGCAAGAACTTGCTCAATTTCCTGATCGTTAATCACTTCTCTTATCCCGATATCCTCAACACTATCTATGGGAACCATTACCTTCATGTCTCCCATTGGCATCTTCATTACATAATACTTTCTTTTCTTGCCTAATATCTCTTTTTCCTCTATTGCTACTATTATCCCTGCTCCATGCATTGGATAAACTATTTTATCACCTATATTGAACATAAAGCACACCTCCTAAAATGAAGTGATTATTAGCTAGGATGGGATTATATTTTATCCTGTAGCTAGTCAACTCTGAATCAAACCATAACGTCCTAATATACATTATACATTATTATCCATGGAATGTCAAATTAATTATTTTACCACATACTTAGAAAGCTTGTCAATACGATTTAGGTTATTCATGAGCGAATTGACAAAATCCTTATTATAAAAGTATAATAAGAATAATAGTATTTTCAAATAATTGAGGTGATTTAATGGAAAATGATAATGTATGCAATAATCTTCAAGAAGCAGTTTCTGATGTTCTAATAAGGCATAAGAGTATTTTAGATATAATAACTAAGCTTGAGGAATCAAACTCAAGAGTCAATAGGGCTGTTGTTAAATCGGCAACTTCCTGTGGATGCATATCCATAAATGCTACTAAGCAGGATTATAGTTTGGGATCACTTAAAGATGCTAAACTCACTATGAAAAGCCACATAGAAGGAGAACTGTGTGATAATTGCAAAGAAAAAATAGAAGAGGAAATTGGGAATCATATGTTTTACATAGCCTCATTGTGCAACACTTTTAATCTAGATTTAAGTAAAATTACTTTGTCCGAAATCAATAAGTTAAAAACTCTAGGTATTTATAGTTTATTATAAAAATCTATTATGAAAGTCAAAAACCACATTCATTACTATTGAATGTGGTTTGTTCGCTAAAACTATATATGCCTATCTACCATGGATTGCTCTTGCAATCTTCTAAGTCCTTCTTTAATAGAACGTGCTCTAACTTCTCCTATTCCATCAACTGCATCTAGTTGAGAAATAGAGGCTTTTAGTATCTCCTCTAGAGATCCAAACATCTGTATAGTGTTTTCCAGTACACCTCCAGGTATTCTAGGAATTTTACTAAGTATCCTATATCCCTTAGGAGATACTGTTAAATCTAATGTGTTTACTCCCTCATCATATCCTAAAAGCTTCGCTATTATAGCTAGGTCCAATAATTCTTCTGAATTTAATGCTTTTATTTGATTGATTATAGATTCTATACTATTATTATCCTTGCTAATATAATAATCTTTAATAATATTGATTCCATCTTCTTCTACCCCATTTGTCAGTTCCTCTAGCTGCATTTGGATAAGCCTACCTTCATTACCTAGCTCCAGAATATATCTTTCAATTTCTGCTGTAATTCTCATAACCATTTCTGTTCTCTGTAAAACCTTAGTAGCATCAAATACTGTAGCTAGATTTTCAAACTCTAAGGCACTTAAGTTAATCATAGCCTGTTTGAGCACTACCTTATACTTTTCAAGGGTTTGTATTGCCTGATTTGCTTTATTTAATATTTCGTTAACGTCTTTTAGAACATATTTATAATTGCCTTTATATAGCGAAATCACATTCCTTCTTTGCGAAATAGCTATAACCAATTCACCTGTTTGTTTTGCAACTCTTTCAGCAGTTCTATGTCTTGTCCCTGTCTCTCTAGATAAAATAGAAGAATCAGGTACAAGCTGAGCATTTGCTACAAGAATCTTTTTGATATCACTACTCAATACAATTGCTCCATCCATTTTTGCAAGCTCATATAGATTAGCAGGCGTTATATCGCTATTAATCTTAAATCCTCCGTCAACAATATTCATTACACCTTCTTTTTCACCAATAACAATTAATGCCCCTGTTTTTGCTCTTACAATATTTTCTAATCCATCTCTCAACGTAGTTCCAGGTGCAACAATTTTCAGTGATTCTGCCATAAAGTCCTTTTTTATAACTTCATCCCTCATATATAGCTTTATCCTCCTAATACATTATCTAAAGCATCTACAATGTTGGATACTCCTACTACCTCTATACTATTAATATTAACCAGTCCTTTAAGATTAGATTTAGGTATGATTGCTTTATTGAATCCAAGCTTACTAGCTTCTCTTAATCTGTTTTCTATAAAACTTACAGTTCTTAGCTCGCCTGTCAAACCTACTTCACCTATTGCTATAGTTTTAGAATCTATTTCTTTATCCTTGAAACTAGATGCCAATGCACATACTACTCCCAAATCTATGGCAGGCTCTCTTATCTGAATTCCTCCAACTATATTAATATATGCATCGTAGCTTTGCATTTCTAATCCTGCTTTTTTTTCTAATACTGCCATCATAAGAACTACTCTATTATAATCTATCCCTGTGGCTACTCTTCTAGGCATACCGAAGGCAGTGCGGCTTATTAGAGCTTGAACCTCTACCAGCATTGGTCTCGTTCCCTCCATACTAGGAACTACTATAGTACCAGCAGTATGTAGGGGCCTACCTGTTAATAGCATTTCTGAAGGATTTTTTACCTGAATAAGTCCTATATCCCTCATTTCAAATATACCTATTTCATTTGTAGACCCAAATCTATTCTTAACTCCTCTTAGGACCCTATAGGTATGATGTCTTTCTCCTTCAAAATATAAAACAGTATCTACCATATGCTCAAGAACCCTAGGTCCTGCTATGGAACCTTCCTTTGTTACATGTCCTACAATAAAGGTTGCCATGTCTCTAGTTTTAGCTAGTTTCATTAAGATAGCAGTAGTTTCTCTAACCTGACTTACGCTTCCAGGAGCTGATTCTAAGCTAGGATTATAAACTGTCTGTATGGAGTCAATTATTAACAAATCAGGGTTTAAGTTATCTATTGCACTTGTAACAATATCCATATTAGTCTCCGATAGTAAGTATAACTCCTTTGCCTGTACACTAAGCCTATCCGATCTTAATTTAATCTGCCTTGCTGATTCTTCCGCTGATACATATAAAACCTTTAAACCCATTCTAGAAATATTGTTTGCCACTTGTATAAGGAGAGTAGATTTGCCTATGCCAGGATCTCCTCCTACTAGTGTAAGAGAACCCTTGACTAGTCCCCCACCTAAAACTCTATCAAGTTCCTCAAGTCCTGTTGTAGTCCTTGACTCTTCATCAGTCTCTATATCTACTATTTTTTCAACCTTAGCTTCAATATTCATTTTAGGCGATTTAGTACTTCTATCTGAAACCTCTTCCAAAAAGGAATTCCATTCATTACAGGCTGGACATCTCCCGAGCCATTTATGAGCCTCATACCCACACTCTTGGCAAATGTATTTCACCTTAAGCTTCGCCATACCTCCCCCTACTTTCTTGTATATTTTATTATATTATGCCACTTTTTACATTTTATTATAGACAATGCAATTAAGGCAGTATACTTTTCAACTGTTCTATAAATAATTTCTAGTCTAAATTGTTTTTTAACATCTGATCTAAGTCAGCCTTTGAAATTATGCCTTTGCTAAGTAAGACTCTTTCTATAATTGAGAGTTTATTCTTTACCTGAGCCAATTCTGTTTCCAATGAAATCCCTTGACTGAGCTTAGTTTCCTTAATCTCTTCAAATTCTATTATTTCTAAAACATGAGTATAGTCTATAGTTTTGTCCTTAAAGGGATTTCCTTCTGTATAGCTATAGCTTATTTCTCCCCTTCTCGCAGTAAAGCTAAGCTTTTCATCTGGGATACTTAGTTCAAAGCTGTGATTTTCTAATAGCTTCTTAAGCTTATCATTCTCTTCGTCTTTTACGATTGTTTCACATTTTATTCTAATGAGATTTTTTCCTGATACTTCACTTTTTATATAATCCCTACTATATTTGTCAACTAAAAGCTCCATATTATCAATAAATATTTTTTTCATTTGCTTTCTCCTTCCTATACTGTGTTCTATGAAAATATTATCAGATTTCTGTATTTTTGGCTATCGGATTAGGTCATAAAAAATAGTAAGGGAAGGTCCTTACTATTTTTTATTGAATGTCAATTTTTCACCATTGAAATCAATTAATATAGTATCATCTCTGCTAATGTTGCCCTTTAGCATTTCCTCTGAGAGCTGATCTTCTACTAGCTTTCTAATGGCTCTTTCAAGAGGTCTAGCCCCAAAGGAAGGATCAAAGCCTTCTTTACCTATAAAGTTCTTTGCTTCTTCTGTTATATCAATGTGTAAATTAAGTCTCTCAAGTCTCTTCTCTAAATCTTTAACCATTACATCAACTATTTTATTAATGTGCTCTTCTCCAAGAGGATGGAACACAACAACTTCATCTATTCTGTTAAGGAATTCTGGTCTAAAAGTTCTCTTAAGCTCATCAGTGATATTATCCTTCATTTTCTCATATTCAGCCTTTTCTACATCTGTAGGTGCTGCAAAGCCAAGAGTTTTTTGTTTCTTTAATGTCGAAGCTCCTACATTAGATGTCATTATGACTACTGTATTCTTAAAGCTTACTACTCTTCCCTTAGAGTCAGTCAGTCTTCCATCATCTAGAAGTTGAAGTAGTACATTAAATACATCTGGGTGAGCTTTTTCTATTTCATCAAATAATAGCACTGAATAAGGTCTTCTTCTTACCTTTTCTGTAAGTTGTCCTCCCTCATCATATCCCACATAACCTGGAGGTGAGCCAATTAGTTTAGATACCGAATGTTTTTCCATATACTCTGACATATCAATTCTAATAACTGCATCTTCATCGCCAAATAAGGCTTCTGCCAAGGATTTTGCAAGATAAGTTTTTCCAACTCCTGTTGGCCCTACAAATATAAACGAACCTATAGGCTTCCCTGGGTCTTTAAGACCTACTCTAGCCCTTCTAACAGCACTAGATAGAGCCGAGACAGCCTGCTCCTGACCTATTACTCTTTTGTGTAGAATCTCTTCAAGGTTTAGAAGCTTTTCTGACTCTTCCACAGACATCTTTTTAACAGGAATTCCAGTCCATATGGATACTACATGTGCAATTTCTTCATAACCCACCTCACTGGAAGCAGATTGTTTTTGTTGCTTCCAACCATCCTGTTTTTGCTTTAGCTCCTCTCTTATTCTTTTTTCTTCATCTCTTATCTTAGCAGCCTTCTCATAATCCTGTGAACTTACTGCTGCCTCTTTTTCTTGAGATAACTCTTCTAGTTTTGCTTCTAATTGATTTAAATCTGGCGGAGCCGTTACTGTCTTTATTCTAACTCTGGATGCTGCTTCGTCAATAAGGTCTATTGCTTTATCTGGTAAGAATCTGTCAGTAATATACCTAGCTGAAAGCTCTGCAGCTGCTTTTATGGCCTCATCAGTGATTTTAACCATATGATGAGCCTCATATTTGTCTCTTAGCCCCTCTAATATTTTTATAGTATCTTCAACTGTAGGCTCTTCAACCATAATTGGCTGAAATCTTCTTTCAAGGGCAGTATCTTTTTCTATATGTTTTCTATATTCATCAATGGTTGTAGCACCTATGGTCTGTATTTCACCTCTTGCTAATGCAGGCTTTAATATATTTGAAGCATCAATAGCACCTTCTGCTGCACCAGCACCAATTATTGTATGCATCTCATCAATGAATAAGATTATGTTTTTAGCTTCTCTTATTTCTTCCATAACCTTCTTTAGTCTTTCTTCAAATTCACCTCTATATTTTGCTCCTGCAACCATAGAAGCTAAATCAAGAGTAACTACTCTCTTATCCTTTAGTAGTTCTGGAACCTCTCCACTATTGATAAGCTGAGCCAATCCTTCTGCAACGGCTGTCTTTCCTACACCTGGCTCTCCAATTAAGCATGGATTGTTCTTAGTTCTTCTACTTAAAACTTGTATTACTCTCTCTATTTCTTTATCTCTGCCTATTACTGGATCTAGCTTTTCCTCACCAGCTAAGGCAGTTAAGTCTCTACCAAATTTATTTAGGGTAGGAGTATTACTTGCTTTATGAGGACCGCTTCCTTGCCCCTGTCTACTATAATTTCCATTTAGCATGTTGATTACCTCTTCCCTTACTTTATCTAAGTCTATTCCCATTCCTTTAAGTATAACTGCAGCAACACCCTCTGTCTCTTTCATTAATCCTAGAAGAAGATGCTCTGTTCCTATATAGTTATGTCCCAAATCCCTTGCTTCTACAAAGCTTAGTTCAAATACTCTTTTTGTTCTAGGAGTATATCCTTGAACTTCTCCACCTTGATTACCATATCCAATTATATTTATAACGAAATTTCTAACAGTTTCTAAGTTAACTCCCATATTTGTAAGAACATTTGCAGCAATTCCATCCTTCTCTCTAATTAAGCCCAATAGTAAATGCTCTGTACCTACATAATTATGTGCCAACTGTCTAGCTTCTTCTTGTGCTAGGTAAATGGCTTTTTGTGCTCTTTCAGTAAATCTACCAAACATAGACATATGCATCCCTCCTACATCTTGATCTTTTCTCTGATTATCTCTGATCTTTTTATATCCCTTTCAGTAACAGTCAATTCATGTTCTGACTTGTTTTGTATGTTTGCAGGCTGAGTCTCTATCATGAGATTATTGATAGTGTTTAAGTCCACACCTTTTAAAATGCCCATATTAATTCCCAATCTGACATTAGATAATAACTCCATGCTCTCTTTAGAAGAAATTATCCTAGAATTTTGTAGTATACCAAGTGATCTAAACACCTTGTCTTCAATTTCAACTTTTCTATTATTTAAGAGGCTTAGCATGGCATATCTTTCTTTTGTAATTATTTGAAGGACAATACCTCTAAGCTTCCCCATTATGTCTTCTTCACTTTCTCCCAGTGTAGTTTGATTAGATATTTGGAATAGGTTGCCTAGAGCACTACTACCTTCACCATAGAGCCCTCTAACTGTTAGACCTATTTGACTAACCGCTTGAAGAACTTGATTTATATAACCTGTTAATACAAGGCCTGGTAAGTGCACCATTACTGATGCCCTGAGACCTGTTCCTAGATTAGTTGGGCAGCATGTCATATAGCCATATCTTTCATCAAAGCCATATCTAATACTAGATTCTAGTATATCGTCTATTTCATTACCTATCTTCCAACCTTCCTCAATATTAAGTCCAGGAAGTAGTACTTGGATTCTTATATGATCCTCTTCATTCATCATAATAGTGACTCTTTCATCTTTTCTCAGCAAAAATGCACTTAAGTTAGGTTTTTCTAATAAACTTGGACTTATTATATGTTTTTCCACATATATACTTCTTTGCAGTGGAGATAATTTCTCTATTTCATATAATTCAAAATCATTGTCTGTATTATCAGTAATTATTGCATCTTTGACACTTTCTATTACCTTTTTTGCTTCTGGTACAGTCATTAAATGTGGAAATCTAATATCTTCCATATTTCTAGCAAGTCTTACTCTACTACTTAGGACTACATCCTTTTCTTTTCCTTCTCCTTCTAACCAGCTAATCATATCAATCACTGCTCCTCTCAAGTTTCATTTGAATATCTTTTATTCTATCTCTCAACTGAGCAGCTTTTTCAAACTCTTCTTTATTTACAGCTAAATCTAATTCCATTTTTAGTTTATCAATCATTTTCTTTGCATTAATATTTTTACCAGCTTTTTTCGGAATCTTTCCAGCATGAGAATCATGACCATGAATATTTTTGATTAAAGGAACTAGTTTTTCTCTAAAGGTGGCATAACATTTACTACAGCCAAACTTACCTATTTGTCTAAACTTCCCATATGTTAATCCGCAGTTATCACAGGCTAATGACTTAATCTGTTCAATCTTTATAGGCCCGTCATATGAGCTATCAATAAGCCCAGCCAAAATATTTTGTATGGAAAATGATGTGTCAAAACTAAAACTATTGTTCTTTTTAGCACACTCTTCACACAAATGTGATTCGGTTACATTATTATTGACTATTTTTTTCATGTGAACAGTCGCATGATTTTTTCCACATTCTTCACAAAGCATTTTCTTCCCTCCCATATCTTATTTTAATAATACAAGCAGCATATTTTTTAGTATATCCGCTCTAATAACATTTTTGTCACAGTTTACACTATTTAAAGTTCTATCGGAAAGAACGACCTTCATAATATTGTATTCTCTTTCAGTAATAATATCTTCCTCAAGAAAACTCTCAATTATTCCATATGCTTTGGACTTAGTTATAGAGTCTCCTATTATGTTTAGTATGAGATCTTGTATATATTTATCCCTATTAATATTTACTTTTACAATCTTTATATACCCTCCACCACCTCTTCTACTCTCAATAAAATAGCCTTTATCTGATGAAAACCTCGTAGTTAATACATAGTTTATTTGAGACGGGGCACAATCAAAATACTGTGCCAATTCATTCCTTTGTATCTCAACAACTCCATTATTAGCGTCTTCTAACAGTTTCTTAATAAAATCTTCTATTAGGTTACTTAATTTTGACATTGCTTCACTCCTTCTCTGACTTTGACTTTCTTTGTCCTTAATAATATTTTATCCTATTTTTAATTTTTTTCAATATTTATTTTGATTATTCACCAGAATTAGTACAGGAGCGCTACATGTAGCGCTCCTGTACTAATTCTAGCTTTATTCTTTTTCTGCCTTTGCTTCAGCTATTATTTTTTCACTTATATGTGGAGGTACTTCCTCGTATCTAGCAAATTCCATTCTAAAACTTCCTCTTGCCTGAGTCATTGACCTTAGGTCTATAGCATATTTGAACATTTCAGTTTGTGGAGCTTCAGCAGTTACAAGCTGATTTCCATCTTCCTGCTGCTCCATACCTAATATTCTACCTCTTCTCTTGTTCATATCTCCCATTATATCTCCCATATACTCCTCAGGAACAAGTATTTCGACCTTAACAATTGGTTCTAATAACACTGGCTTTGCCTGCTCCATTCCTTTCTTAAATGCAAGTGAAGCAGCAATTTTAAATGCCATTTCATTTGAATCAACAGGATGATATGAACCATCAAATAGTACTGCTTTCATATTAACTACAGGATATCCCGCAAGAACACCTTTTTCAATAGACTCTCTTAGCCCTTTTTCAACTGCTGGAATATATTGTTTAGGCACTGCTCCTCCAAATATCTCTTCACCAAATTCAAAGTCTAATTGTGAAGGCTCAAATCTTATATGAACATCACCATACTGTCCTGCACCACCAGACTGTTTCTTATGCTTTCCTTGAACACTTGACGTACCTTTTATAGTCTCCCTATACGCAACTTTTGGCTCCTTCAATTCTACATCAACACCAAATATATTCTTCAACTTGTTAGTAATAACTGCAAGCTGCATGTTTCCTTGACCACCTATTAGCAGTTGCTTTGTCTCTGTATTTCTTTGAACTATAAATGTAGGATCTTCTTCTGTCATTCTTTGAAGCGAAGAACCTATCTTTTCCTCATCACCTTTAGCTTTAGGCTCTACTGCTAAGAATAAACATGGCTCTGGATATTTAATTTTTTCATACTCTATAGGAGCATTTTTATCACAAAGTGTATCACCAGTCTCTGCAAATTGAAGCTTAGCTGTAGCTCCTATATCTCCCGCAACTAGTTGATTAACTTCTATTTGATTTTTACCTCTTAATAAGAATAGGCTACCTATCCTTTCTGTTTCGTCTTTATTCACATTTAATATATCCATATCTTTTACTAGTTTTCCTGAACATACGTTAAACAATGAAATCTTGCCCACAAATGGGTCCACTATAGTCTTAAATACAAATGCTGAAAACGCTTCGCTCTTGTCTATTTTTCTTTGAATCTTGTCTGTTGTGCCTGGTTTAACTCCTTCATAAACACCAATATCACTTGGTGAAGGTAAGTAAGCACTTATCACGTCAAGTAGAGTATGAATTCCAATATTATTTTGAGCAGAACCTATAATAACTGGCACTAAGTCGCAACTTATAACTCCCTTCCTAAGCCCAGCATGAATCTCTTCGGCTGTAAAAGCTTCACCTTCAAAGTATTTTTCCATTAATACTTCATCTGCTTCTGCTACTGACTCCATAAGCATCTCTCTAAGTGGTTCTATAGTGCTTTCCATACCATCTGGAACCGGTGCGTCTACACAGTCTTTTCCATTGTATACCCTACCAACTAAATCAACTATATTAACAAATCCCTTAAAGGAATCTGATTCGCCTATTGGAACTGCAAAAGGTACTATTTTATTTCCAAACTTGTCTCTAAGCTCATTAATAAGCTTATCATAGTTAATATTTTCCTTATCCATCTTATTTAGAAAAATAATTTTTGGCTTATTAGCTTTCTCTGTGTAACTCCAAGCCTTCTCAAAGCCTACTTCAATTCCTGATGATGCATCTGCAACTAGTACTGCACCTGATGACACTCTTAAAGCACTGTTCACTTCTCCTACAAAATCAAAATATCCTGGAGTATCTAAAATATTGTATTTCGAATCCTTCCATTCCACAGGGATTATAGAAGTTCCTATAGAAAATTGTCTTGCAATCTCCTCTTTGTCATAGTCGGAAGTAGTATTTCCATCTTCTACTCTACCCTTTCTCTTAGTAACTCCTGCTGCAAATAATATGGCTTCTGTTAATGTAGTTTTACCACAACCTCCATGACCTAAAAAAGCTACGTTTCTTATTTTGTCAGTTTGATATTCCTTCATCTAACTTCCCCCTTGCATGATTATAATTTTGACTTTTTCAGACAATTGTTAATATTTATAATTCTACACATATTTTTAAATACCTTCTTTTTTATTTTTTTAATATCATTAACTTTTATTACTTTCATATAGAAAATATCCCCATTTTCTTCATTTTTATTCTAAAATTTTTTTATTTTTAAGCAAGAAGAAAAGAGAAAAATCATTGATTTAATTTTTTAATTGATAATTGTAAATACTTAAACGGCTTTCTACAGGAACAAGAATGTATTTTTGTATACAAGCTTCATTAAATCAACTAAAAAAGTTTAGAAATGACATAGAACAAAGGCTAATTTTGATAAATCAATTTAAAGCAAATATATGTCAAGAACAATAATTAGCTTTATAGGTCTCTTATGATTGTTTGTCTATTTCATCTTGTTAATAAAATGAAATATCTAGAAAAACTTTTTCATAGTTATGTTATAATTATATTTAAATAAAACAAATTACTTTATTTATTAAAGGGGGCGTTGTATTTGTCAATCCAATTTAGAGAAGAGTTAGCTAATTTAAGTCCTTATAAGCCAGGTAGACCTATAGACGACGTAAAAAGAGAATATGGGCTACAAGATGTAATTAAGCTTGCATCAAATGAAAACCCGTTTGGTTGCTCTCCAAAAGCAATCGAGGCAATTAAAAATTCTTTGAATAACCTAGGTTTATATCCAGATGGCAACTGCACATTATTGAAAGAAGCTCTTTCAAAAAAACTAAACATTAGTGTCAATAATATAATCTTAAGTAGTGGTCTAGATGAAATGATGGACCTATTAGCTAAAACCTTCTTCAACAAAGGCGATGAAGCAATAATGGCTGATATTACTTTCCCTAGATACATAGCTACTACAATGATGATGGGAGCAAAGCCTGTTATAGTACCTTTAGTTAATTGGACTTATGACCTTAATGGAATACTTAATGCTATAACAGAAAAAACAAAGCTTATTTGGTTATGTAACCCAAATAATCCTACTGGAACAATGTTTACCGAAAAAGAATTAATTGACTTCTTAGATAAGGTTCCTGAAAATATAGTTGTTGTTTATGATGAGGCTTACAGAGAATTTGTAACTAGAGATGATTACACTAAAGACAGTCTTCCTCTGCTAAAAAAATATGCTAACTTAATTATTTTGAGAACGTTTTCCAAGATTTATGGGCTTGCTGCATTGAGAGTAGGATATACTATGGCAAGTGAAGAAATAATCACGAACATCAATAAAGTAAGAGGACCTTTCAATGTAAACACTTTAGCACAAGTTGCGGCTATTGCAGCTTTAGAAGACGAAGATTTTCTAAGAAAAGCATATGAAGCAAATGTTGAAGGTAAAGAGTATCTATATAAAGAATTTGATAAGTTAAACCTAGAATATGCTCCGTCTGAAACAAATCATATATTTGTAAATGTTCAAAAAGATGGAAGCGAAGTCTTCGTTGAGCTTCAAAAAAGAGGAGTTATTATAAGACCTCAATTTGGTCAATGGATAAGAGTTAGTATAGGTACTATGGAGGAAAACAGAGTATTTATTGAAAAGCTAAAAGAGGTTTTAGGAAAATAAATGAAATAATATGAATTTTATTCGAAAAGCCTGTGCAAACATTTTTTGTACAGGCTTTTTCATGACTTATTTAGAATTTGATTGTTTTTAATATAAACCCTGATATTATAGATTCTGTTCTATGTTAATGACTCCTATACAAGGTTTACAAAAAAACATATGTCTCTCACATATTAGTGTGTGACTATACATTAAATGGCCTTTTTGTTACTGTCAAATAGAGATGATTTGAAGTAAAGACTATAGTAACATTTCAAAATTAAGATTTATTATTATAATCTCATTCCACCATTTACGCTTAACACATGACCTGTTATATATGAAGCTTCATCAGAAGCAAGGAATAATGCTGGATATGCAATTTCTTCTGGTTGTGCTAATCTTCCAAGCATTGTCTGCCCTGCAAATTTATCTAATAAATCTTGTGGAACTGTCTTTAGTATATCAGTCATTGTATATCCTGGTGCAATTGCATTAACTCTTACATTGCCACCCTTCATAGCGAATTCTTTTGCCCAGGTTTTAGTAAGTCCGATAATTCCAGCTTTTGTAGCAGCATAGTTAGCCTGCCCTATGTTCCCATACTCGCCTACAACTGAAGAAATGTTTATTATAGAGCCACCACCATTTGCTTGCATATGTGGTCCTACATGTCTAGTTAAATTAAATACCCCCTTTAAATTAACATCTACTACTAAATCCCACTGTTCATCAGTCATCTTTCTAGTCAATGCGTCTCTAGTAATTCCTGCATTATTTACTAGCACATCAATCTTCCCATACTTCTCAACAACATAATCAAAAAACTCTTTACATTTTTCGGTATCTGTAACATTTAAAATATATCCTTCAACATTTGGATTAGAATATGTAAGCTCTCCCATATCTACTGCTATAACTTTTGCACCTTCTTTAGCAAATAGCTCTGCCATAGCCTGACCTAATCCTCTTGCCCCTCCTGTTACTATAGCTACCCTATCCTTTAATCTCATTCATAATACCTCCTTTTAATTTATAATTATATTTTACTATTATTTTATTAAAATGTCTCGGATTATTTAGCAAGCACAAGCTGTATGCCTAATACCTCTGAAATTATATTATTCGCTAGAACTACTTTTAATTCTATACTTATTTATAAAATGCAGGAAGACTCTTCTCTGATATTCTTTTAATGTTTATAAGTCTTTTTTGTAAATCCTATAGGTTTTATATATTCTTCCTCCAAACTTTTCTATATCCCTCTGCATTATTTTATTGTATTCCCAAACTGTAGAGCCTTCTCCATATTTATAGCCCTTCTTTTTAGCTGCATCAAAAAGTTTCATATATATTGCTGATGGTACTCCTTTTCTCCTAAATTCAGGTATGACAAATAGTACAAAAAGCCTTGCTCTATCAATCTTTTTCTTATAGTAATTGCTTTTTTATAGTCAGATATTAATTGTGGTACCCAGCATTCATCTCCCTTATATATTTTCCAAGGAAGCATAATGAAGTCTTTTTCCTGCTTTCTAGTAGTGACATTCTTTATGGTTATCTCACCCATTATCTTCTCCCCTTTTTGCCCAATACTGCTCCTGTTTATGGCTCTCATATTTTAATCATCAATTCCTAAATAAAGTTCATGATACTATAATAATAATGAATAGATAATATTTCATATATACTTAGTATAATTTCTACAACTTTTGCTATATTCCTTCAAAGGATAATTGTATATACAAAATAATAGGCCTCATTAAATGGCTATTAATCCGCAACAATGGCCTTTGTGCATATTTCACTATATTTTTTTGTACACTATGGTGAAAAACTTACATTTAATGCAAAACGGCTGTAGCTCAGTTGTTTCAAGGCTTTCATCCGAAACCTCCTTCCTTGCATCATTTGTGTTAAAAAGGGTATAATTAACATGAAAACGTGAACATAAATTTTTTTGTAAGGAGTTGATTTTATGAGCCAAAAACTAATTAAAGACAATATTAAAATATATAAAGGCCATATTATGTTTACAGAATCGCCTGAAAAGTTTAATATATTAGAAAACGGTTTCATAATAGTGGAAGATAATAAAGTTAAAAAGGTAGCTTCAGAATTACCTGAAGAATACAAGGATATTCCAGTAAAAGATTTTGGAAATAAAATCATAATCCCTGGATTTGTTGATTTACATTTGCATGCCCCACAATTTCCTAATGCTGGACTAGGTCTTGATAAAGAACTACTTCCTTGGCTTGAAGAGTATACTTTCCCAGAGGAAGCAAAGTATAAGGATACAGATTATGCAAGAAAAGTTTACTCTAGGGTTGTAGAAGAGCTTTGGAAAAATGGAACAACTCGTTCAGTTATATTTGCCAGTGTTCATAAGGAGTCTACTGCCCTACTATTTGATTTGCTAGTGAAAGCAGGGCTAGGTGCTTATGTAGGTAAAGTAAACATGGATAGAAACTGCCCTGACTTTATAAGGGAAGATACACAAGAATCTCTAAAAGCTACAAGAGAATACTTAGAAGCACATGTAGGTAAATCCGAACTTGTTAAACCTATCATTACTCCTAGATTCGTTCCTACTTGTACTGTAGAAGTCCTTGAGGAGCTAGGTAAAATGGCTAAGGAGTTTAATGTACCTATACAATCTCATCTTTCTGAGAATACAGGGGAAGTTGAATGGGTTAAAGAGCTACATCCAGAGCATAAAAACTATGCAAGCGTATATGATTGCTATAGCCTCTTTGGACAAAAGCCTACTGTAATGGCTCACTGTATATATAATACTGAAGATGAAGTTGGATTGATGAAAGATAATGAAGTCTATGTCGCACATTGTCCACATTCTAACTTAAATCTTTCAAGTGGTATAATGCCAGTTAGATATTTCTTGGATAAGGGTGTAAATGTTGGATTAGGCTCAGATATAAGCGGTGGACATAAGATTGGTATTCCAAGTGTAATGGCTGTAGCCGCTCAAGTTTCTAAGATTAAATGGCTAGAAACTAATAAAGAGCTTGCCCCTCTTTCAACTCCAGAGGTATTCTATCTAGGTACTAAAGGTGGCGGTAAGTTCTTTGGTAAAGTAGGTAGTTTTGAAGAGGGATACGAATTTGACGCTCTAGTAATAGATGATTCTAATTTCTTTGGTGATGATTTGACTCTTGAAGAACGTATACAAAGATTCATCTATTTAGGTGATGATAGAAATATTGTAGAAAGATACGTAGCTGGAAATAAAGTTGAAAAACCAAGCTTTTAATTAAATAATAATTCAAAGTCTGCAAATTGCAAAAGGCAAATTGCAGACTTTTCTATGCTTTCACTAGTATCCTAATTCTTTATTTATAATAATGACATGAATTCTATTCTTGTTATTTTGTCTTTTGATTACTGTGTATTCATTACATATTCTACCTTCTTGCTTACAATCCATACACTGACCTGTTTTAGCACAAGGATTGTCTCTGTTAAGTCTTACATTATTTGCTGGCGCTGCTGTTTCTTTAACTCTTAGGATTGCTTGGTCTATATCCTTCACTATTTTATTTCTACCTGCTAATACTATTACCTTGTCTGGACCATATAGCATAGCTGCAACCCTGTTGCCATTGCCATCTACATTATAGAGCTCACCATTTTCAGTAATAGCATTAGTTCCTGTAAAATACACATCTGCAAAAAAGCTTTTTCTAAATATCTCTTTTATTCCCTCAGGATTTAGTCCTTCTTCGTATCTATCAAGAAAGTTGTACTTTCCATTTCTGAGTAGGTCTATAACTCCTGTTTCAAAGAGAGTCATTGAACCTCCAACTGATACTGTATCCCCTTCTGATATTAACTCTTGAACTTTTTTAAGAGCCTCTTCTTCTGTCTGAACAAAATAGCCATTCATGTTGTTTTTTTCTAAATTCTCAATAGTTCTTTTTATCCTTTCCTCAATTACAAACAATGCATTTTTGTCCATAATCTGTCCCCCTTTACTCATAAAAATCTAAGTATGAGTGTTTTTCTCCATCCTTTTGCCAACCTAGTATTGAGTCTAGGTTTACATTTTCTGCTGCTTTAAATATTGATTTATCTACATTGACAAAATTCTTTTTAAGCTCTTCTATTAAATCCTTTATCTCATATCGTTTATTTCCTATTCTCTCAGCTGCTACCATACATGCACAGTTTAAAGGCCAAATTCCACTATATTCTATAAAGCGTCTAATGTTTACTTCCTCTATATAGTATAGGGGCCTTATAAGTTCTATTCCTTCGAAGTTAGCAGCTTTAAGCTTTGGAAGCATAGTCTTAAAATTACCTGCATATAAAACATTCAGCAATGTAGTCTCTATTACATCATTAAAATGATGGCCTAAGGCTAATTTATTGCAGCCTAGCTCCTTAGTCTTGTTATAAAGAGCTCCTCTTCTCATTCTTGCACACATATAACAAGGGTAGTCCTGAGCCATCTTATCAGCTATTTCAAATATGCCTGATTCAAAAATTTTAATAGGTATGTTCAAGTACTCACAATTTTCAATTAATAACTCTTTTATATCAGGATGATAGCCCGGATCCATGGCTATATATTCTACTTCAAAGGAAACATTTCCATGTCTATGAAGCTCTTGAAACAGCTTCGCCATTAAGAGACTATCCTTTCCTCCCGATATAGCAACTGCTACTCTATCTCCTTCGTTTATTAGATTATAGTCCTTTATTGCCTTAATAAATTTAGACCATATTGGCTTTCTATATTTTTTTATTATACTTCTCTCAATTTCTTCTAAAGTTTTCTTATCTGAAGACGGTATTACTGTCTCACAGCCTTTTCCAGCTATTTTACTCATTAAATCACCTCAAATTAAAGTTAAGTTAAAGTTAATTAAAGGCTTCCCAATTAACTTTAAAAACCTTCTTCCACATAATTAAAGTTACTATTAAAGCTATTGCAATATATCCATAGAATATGAAACTATTAAGCCTCGTAATCCAATGGAGTCCAGCAGTCAATCCAATAATCAGCAACGTTAATAGGAAGGAGCCTGTACTCTGTTTTTGAACTTTATCTGCATCTTGGCTAAAGGGTGGTCTTTTACTCCCATTTTTAAATACTATAGCCACTATAAACATCATATTAATAAACATAAGTACTACATCAAGTATTATACTAAACTTGTATAGAATTAGAAATATAAAACTTACAAATGTCAAAATACCTAAACAATATTTATATATATAGGCCTTAATAGCTCCTTTATAAATATGTTCAGGAGATTCTATAGGTAAAGTCTTATATATCCATGCACTCTTGTAATTTTCACTTAACTCTATTAGCATAACTGTAGAGCTTAACATAAGTATGCTTAAATATATACCTAGATATGCTTTGCCTTCTGTTAATGAGGTAAACATCTCAGTTAATGTGACTCCACTTCTCACGTAATTAAGCAGTGTTAAAAAAGGAAAAATAGCAGCAAATGCTAATGTTGGGTATATCTTAAGTTTTAGCTTTCTTTCATTAGCTAGTAAGTTTTGTGAAAATCTGAAAAAAGTTCTTTCTGTTTTGTTATAGCATAGTAAATCTGCTACTATTTTATTAAGTTTTTTCTTCCTTTCTGCTAAAGTTCTTCCCTTTTCTCCACTACTATTTAGCTTTAAAAGATTATTTTCAAAGTTAGGCATTACAATCTTTGTATGGATGAATAAAAACAGTATAGGTATTAGAAGAGCAAATAGGCTCAAATACAAATACCAACTACCATAATTACCATTTATAAAAACTTCAAATGGCGCTGCAAACCATGCAGGTGGCAACAGAAAATTCCACCACTTAGGATTTGCAGTAACTCTTATATCAATGAAATTAAACATACGTCCTACGAGCTGATATCCTACTATCATAACTATGGATAAAGCTATTTGAAAATAATTGATAATATCCTTTAATTTTTCTCCGTCAAAATATTTTAGAATAAGGCTATACAATAACGAAGCTAGAAAAACTACTAATCCAGCAATAAATATTAATTCAATAGTGTACACTAAAAAAAATACTACTCCGTATTTTATAGAACCTGCAATTAATGAAGGACCTGCCATTGCTATTGTAAGTGTGAACATATATATAAAAATATGAACTATTTTTGACATATTATAGGTTTTTTCATCTATAGGTCTCGAAAAAAGTATATTTTTACTCTTAATATCTAATAAGACTGATGAAAAATCTGCTATCATGGTTGTTAGCATCATAAATATCAATATTCCAAAGCTTATACTCATACTTGCATAGATTGGAATAGGTATAATTATGAAAAACATAAAGAATAGTCCCATTATTCCATAAGAAAATAAGTAATTTTTAAATAGATTATTTTCATTTTTTCCATTATTGGATGCACCTATGGCTACTGGTACTCTTCTTTCATCAATGCTTAGCTTAATTTGAAGTATTGAACGCATAACTTCATAATTTACTCCTACTCTTTCAAATAAAAAGCGAAATTTATCTAAAACTTTTAATGACATGAAATTTTTCATTTTATACCTCCTCTAGAAGAGATACAAACTCATCCGCAATTTCCTTATGTCTAGTAAATCCTGTAAGCTGGTTAAATATCTGTTCAAGTGAACCTTCCATGCTTTTTTCTTTTAATTCCTCAAAAGTGCCATCTGCAACTATTTGCCCGTTATTTATGAGAAGGATCCTATCACTTATCTTTTCTACAATCTCCATAATATGTGATGAATAGAATATTGTTTTTCCTTGCTTAGCTAATAGTGCCAATATCTCTTTAAATATCATAACACTATTTGCATCAAGTCCACCTAAAGGCTCATCTAGGAATAATATATCTGGATTATGAATCATACTTGAAATTATTAATAGCTTTTGCTTCATTCCTTTGGAATATGAGGATATTCTAGAATGATAGTGTTCCTCAATTCCAAATAGTTTCATGAGTTTTAAAGCTTTGGCTTCAGTTTTTTCACTATCCATCCCATATATATCCCCTAAGAAAGTCAAATATTCATGGGCAGTTAAACTTTCATATACTTCTGCCGTTTCTGGAACATAGCCAATTCTTCTTTTATAATCTATTCTATTCTCTAATATATTTTCTCCAAATATCTTTACTTCGCCTCTGTACCTATTTATTATTCCTAAAAGTATCTTAACTGTAGTACTTTTGCCTGCTCCATTAGGACCTATGTATCCGATTATCTGTCCTGGATAAACCTCTAGATTTATCCCTTTTAGTATATCTTCACCATCTCCATAGTTCATTCTCAAATCCTTTATTGTTATAATAGGCTCTCTATTCATTCCTCTCTCCCCCTTATAAAGTAAAATGTTCGCTTAGTATTTCTATTGTACTTCTTACTTTATTCCATTAAATAACTCAACCAATAGACTATTGTAACTATTACCTATCACTTCAATTTTATACTTCTCTATAAAATACTCTCCTAATTCCCTTTCTATTTCACTTGCTTTTTCCCCTAAGGAATCTTTTCTCGTGAAATATTCTCTTAATAGCTGAGTCTCTTCTTGAGTTAAGGAATACTTATAATTAGTTCTTTCATTTTCTAATCTTATATTATATATTTCTTCTCTCTTTTCCTCTATCACTACTATTGTAGATGCTAAATAATCCCCTAGTCTTTTATTTAGCTTTGTGAAAAATATTAGTATAACACCTAACCCATAAACATCTAGTATTCTTAGCAGGTTTCTTATAACTGAATGCTTAAATGCTATGGGCTGACCGTTATTTCTTATAGTTCTAAGACCAAAAATCCTTTTACCAGGTGTCCCTCCGTTCATAGTCATCTCGAATATTATGAAATAGCCATAATTAATTATAAAAATTAAAATTAATGATATTGCTATTGCCCAGCTTTTATATTCTTCATAAATTTCTGCTGGCGTCAGTCCCATAAATGCTACTATAAGAACTACTATTCCTATTAAAACTAGCTGCAATAAAGTATCAATACCAGTAGCTGCTGTACGTGAGCCTAATGCAGCAAGGGTATATTCTACTTCTATATTTTCTGGTGTGGTGATTTTGATTGTTTTCATCATTTCTCTCCTTTCTGTATTGGCTTTAATCTGATACAATGTATTTGAGGTGAAAAGTATTGAAACTGGAACAATTTATTGAAAAAAACTCTCCATTATGGTCAGAATTAAAATCTCTTACTGAATTGATAGATAAAAAAGGTATTAAACACCTGGATTCTAAACAGCTCAAACGCTACTTATACCTTTTTCGTATGTCCAGCCATCAGTTGGCTTATGCAAGAACTCACTATCCAGGCAGCGAAGTAATACCATATATTAATTCTTTAATAGCTATTTCTCATAATCATATATATTCAGTTAAAAAATATGATTTCTCTGAAGTAATTAGTTTTTTTAAATCTGGTCTGCCTAATGATATCATGAAGTACAAGAGCTATATAATAGCTGCCACAGCAGTGTTCTTATTTGGCTTTATCCTTAGTTGGCTATTAGTAGCTGTTAATCCTCAAAACGCTACATATTTCATGCCTGAAGATATGATACAAAATATTAACTGGGATATGGATACTTCAGGAGGATGGGATTACCCAGTTATGTCAAGCTACATAATGACAAATAATATTTCTGTAGCCTTTAAGGCTTTTGTCCTAGGTATTACCTTAGGAATAGGAACTATTTATATTCTCTTCCTTAATGGTGCATTATTAGGGGCTCTTACAGGCTTAGTATACCAAAATGGAAATCCGCTAGGATATTGGTCATTAATATTACCTCATGGAATATTAGAGTTAACAGCAATTTTTATAGCTGGTGGCGCTGGGTTTATATTAGCTCGTTCTATTTTAATTCCAAGGGAATATTCTAGAAAGCATTCTATTATAAAAGGTGCTAAAGAAGCTACAAGTTTGATCCTAGGTGTAATTGTGTTTCTAATTATTGCAGGAATTATTGAAGGCTTCTTTACTCCTATCAATATTCCACCTATATATAAGTTAATATTTGCAGGTCTTACACTAATAATGATAGCAATATATTTTGCAATACCATACTTTAAATCGGATGTTTAAAAGTGCATCCGATTTTTTATGTGTATGTATTTATTTATAACATCAGAAACGATTTTTTCAGGTTTACATTCTATACACATTATGCCCTTTGTGTTAAGAAGATTTATCAGTTTCCTTCTATCCTTAAGCATTTCAATAGCAATGGATTTTATATAAGCATCTTCCTCTTTTTTCACATTCATAGATGCTTTCTCCTCAAGCTTTTCATCCTTTATGAGTATTATTAAGACAATATTGTTTCTTGTCATTATTGGAAGCACTCTGAGCATATCCTCTGCTTCCTCTATAGTATCAAAGTCTGTAAACAAGCATATTAGGCTTCTACGCCTCTCTTTACCTTTAAAGAAGTAAAAGGCTTCTTCATAGTTTGATGTAGATTTACTGTGCTCTACATGGTATAGGGCATCCATTATTCTATTTCTATGTCCACTACCCTTGCCTGGAGGTATAAAAGCCTCTATATCTGTATTAAATGCCATTAGTCCTGATTGGTCACCATTTTGATTTACTATATCACATAGAAGTAAGCTTGTATTTATGGCCATATCGAGTTTGCTTTTACCTTTTATTGAATAGCTCATAGGTCTTCCTGTATCTATCATCGCATATACATGCTGGTTCTTCTCAGGCTCGTATTGGTTAACTATAGGCTTATTCTCTCTAGCTGTAGCATTCCAATTGATTTTCCTATATTCGTCTCCAGAAACATATTCTCTAAGACTTTCAAACTCCGTACCTTGCCCTAATATTTTCAGTCTCTTTCTACCATCTTTGTATATTAAACTATTGTAAGCTGCTAGCTTATATTTTCTTAGATCCTTGAGATTTGGGTATACTTTAAACTCTTTTTCTACATCTGAAACAAACTGTTTTCTACATAGACTAAGATTTCCGTCATATCTTATATGAACTTTACCAAATTTAAATGCCCCTCTTTTTTTCGGTACAACTTCATATTCAAATATTTCTTTTTCATGAGGAGCTATGTATTTACCTGTAGAAGCCTTCTGAATATGAAAGTGGAAGTCAGGCACTTCATCTTTTATTTCAACATATACTCTTTTATGACTTTTGTTGTATACACTTATTTTTATTTTTTCACTTTCGAATAGTGATAGCTTTTCACCGTCTAGTCTCTCTATTTCTAATGCATCATGTGAAGGTGAAATTATGTAGTCTACAACTAATAGGGAAAAGCAGATTATATTATATATAACAAATGTAGTTAGTGCTAAGCCAAAGAAATATGATGTAAAGGTCAATATAACTCCAAGCCCTACTAGTAATATGAAGCGTTTTGTGATGGTCATTTTGTTCACCTTCCTTTTTTATGTGTCTGACATACTGGACTTAAATAAAATACACACTCACGGTTAGCAGTCGGGCTAAGCAAATTTATTTGCTCGCTACGGTTAATGGAGTTACAGAAATCTTTGATTTCGTAGTAACTCCTTATGTCAGCGTATGCTGACCTTACCTTGATATGATTGCTTAACGTATTTTTCATCTACATTCGCTAAAAATTATAGTCACGTTCTGCAAATGTTCCTTTAGTATTTTTTAAAAATCCTGATTCTAATAAACTTATTGGTATGCCTACCTATCGTTGAGTTTATCTTGGCACCTTTATTTGAGTCAGAATACTCTCTATAACCTTATCTTCTTTAATTCCTTCTATAGTGAGCTCTGGTCTTAGGGAAATCCGGTGTCTGAGTACTGGGTAGGCTATTGCCTTTATGTCTTCCGGGATTACATAATCTCTTCCATTTATTACTGCATAGGCTTTTGCAGATTGTAATAGTGCTATAGAGCCTCTTGGGCTGCTTCCTACTTCTATGGAAGAAAAGTTTCTAGTTTCTCTAACAATTTGTATTATATAATCAAATATACTACTGTCTACTTGAACATTTTTGATTTCTTCTCTGCAGCTAAGTATGTCTCCCCCGCTGCAAACTGGCTCTACACCTGTACTATCTATGTCTATGGAATTAAATCCTTTATGATACTTTTCTAGTACTTCCTTTTCTGCTTGAGCAGATGGATAGTCTATGAGAACTTTCATTAAAAATCTATCTAATAATGCTTCTGGTAAAGGATATGTTCCCTCATATTCTAATGGGTTTTGTGTGGCAAATACCATATATGGTGATGGTAGATGGATATTTTGTCCATCGATAGTCACCGCTTGCTCCTCCATAGCTTCTAATAATCCAGCCTGTGTCTTTGGTGGGGTACGGTTGATCTCATCTGCTAATAGAAAGTTAGTGAAAATAGGTCCCTTCTTTAATTCAAATTCTCTAGTCTGCATATTGAATATCTTAGTTCCTGTAACATCAGAAGGCATTAAATCAGGTGTAAACTGAATTCTCTTAAAGTCTACATTCATAGTCTTAGCCAGTGTCCTAACCATAAGAGTCTTTGCAAGACCTGGCACTCCTTCTAAAAGTACATGTCCACCGCATAAGAGTCCAACCATACAGTATTTAAGCATTTCCTCTTGCTCAACTATTACCTTGTCTATTTCTTTTTTTATCTTATCTACTATATACTTTGTATATCCCTTTTCTGTTCTCTCCAATGAACTTCTCTCCCCTTGTCAATAATTTTTTTAAGGTGCTCAATTATCCCAACTATTTCAAGCATTTCCTTTGAGCTTATTTTTTTATTGTCATTCATAGTTCCAATAAAATCATACAGCTTCCTTGCTCTATTCATATCTGGTAGCTTTTCTTTCTCCCAAACACTTATCCAGCTTTCAGATCTATGATTATTTTTAGATCTCAAGCTATCTTCAAATGAATATAAAAAATCATCATATAAATTTAAAATCACATCTTCTCTAAGCTCTCCTCTCTTAAATAAAGAAGCTGCAGAATATATATATTCATTCTCTACTCTCTCTACTTCTTCGTATAGAGGAATCACTTTTCCAAACCGCTTTCCATAATAATAAATCACAATAGCTATGACTATAATAACCTGATATATAGTAAGCTTAATACCTACTGGTATATCTCTCCACAATGAAGGCTTGTGTCCTTCGAAATAGTGGTAAAATTCATTAAAGCTAATATTTCTTATACCTAAATTATTAATCTGAGTGATAAGCCAATATGCTCCTTCAGTATTAGTGATTAATGTTTTATTGTTTATAATCTCTGGATCTCCGATTACTAATAAGCCCTTATCATAAGAATAAGCTTTGGCATATTTGCCTTCATTTAATGTATAATTATCTATTTCTGTTCCATAAGTAAACAGGATTTCGTCCCAATTGGGTGTTAAATATATAAGAACTCCACCATTCTTAATCCAATTTTTTATATTTTCATTGCCCAAGTCAAGCTTATAAGGTATTTTAGGTTCTATGACTATTTGTGCTGAGTTTATATCCTGTGATTCAACTTCTGTTAGTATGAAATTAGCTGTATATCCTAACTCTTTAAGGGTTTCATATATTACACTAACTCCCTTCTCTCCCTTATTTAAAACTGTATAAGGCTTGAAAGATTTTTCATTATCATCTGTAAAGGTTAAGGTCAACCATAGAAGCACTGGAAAAAATATTAGTAATATAATTAGATTTTCTTTATTCTTTGGCTTCAATGTTTAACACCCCATTCCACAGCTCATCCAGCTTTTCTTCCCATAGGTAGAATTCCTCTTCATGGATTTTTTTATGTCCAAACCAAGCTTCATTAAATAAATAGATAAGACTTTGAAAAATATCCACATATATAAAGTTCTTATTTCTAAGTATATTAGCCATTTCTTCATTAGTTTTTGTTGGATCTAGATATAATAAGTTCTTTTCATTCATTTTTAATAATAGTGAAATAAACCCGACTCTAATAGCCTCTCTGTAATCCCCATGTTCTCTATATTCTATTGCCTTATTTCTAAGGTCCTCAGATTTAGTTGAAGAGCTGATTTTCTCTCCATAAATTGTTCTAACTGTTTTGCTCTTCCCTATAACTTTTTTCATAGATAAGAAAAATACAATGACTAAAATTACAAGAAGTATTAAGCAAATAATAACTATTCCGTTAGATATTCCAAATGCAGATGTACCTAGTTTAGCTTCCATGCTAAAGAGCTTTTCAAGTATAACTTCTAGCCACTCCATTATGGTGTTTCTTACCTTTTCAATTATATCTATATAGTCCTTCTGTAAACGTCTATATTCAGCTTTTTTAAGCACTTGTCCAACTACCCTATCAAATTCCTCTTTTTCCAGAAGGTTAGCATTTATGTAGTAGATAAATTTCATATTCTTATTCCTCTCTAATACACTATGAATTCTTTAGCCTTAAAATATTAAGTTCCATATCATAGCCTTCTTTTTCAAAGCGCATGTTATAATACAAAATAGTCATGAAAATTCCACCTATTGGTGATACAAAAAGCGAGACTAATAACTGGAGTGGAGTTCTCGCTAAATTCCCTAGCATTAAAAGCATGGCTAGAAGTTCAGAATCAAGATTTGAAGCTCTTATAATTGCATATATAATTCCTCCAATTAATAAAAAAATAGAGTATATGGAAAAACTAATAGCTGATACAGAAATATAGGATGACATGGCACAGCCTAATGTTTTCCAAAATCTACCCTTTACTAGTTCCCTGCTCTTTTTGAGAGCATTAAAAAAATATGTTTTTTCAATTATGGCTATTTGAATAGAAAATGCATGGATAGTCATAAAGTATATAAATGAAGCAAGGAATATGACTGAAATTAAAGTAATTAATATATAAACTACCCATTTATCATATATATAGCTAGACAAAATTAAGACAGCAAGCCCACCACATGCAAAAAGTACTGGTAGAAATAAAATAGCCCCAGCTATTACAACACTTAATACTCTGTGTATATTTTTTAAAGCGCTCATTATGGCATCTGATACGTCTACTCTTCTAGCTAAAAATCCATTTGAACCTATTGTTATAATACCACTCTGTCTAATTGCATCTAATAAATAGTAAAGCACTGCCATAATCAATATAAACATAAACATTGATATAACAAATCCTACTTCAAATGTACTATTTCCTAGCATAAATCCACTTGCTATTAATACACTAAAGGGTAAAATAATTATTATAGCTAAAATAAATCCAATAACCAAAATTAATATACTCATAACAAATAAGTACAAGGCCGATGTTCCAATGTTTCTTTTATGTAAATAAACTGATTTGTCTAGCATCTGGGCAATGGACATCTTTCCATATCTTTCTCCATTCATTAAAGCATCCCTCTCAAACTTAAATTTTTTTTAAATAATTTTTTAAATTATACAGATTATTTTATCATAAATTACCTTTTTTTCATAATTTGATTGTAAGAAATACCGCAGTCTCGCCACACAAATTTATTTGCTCGACTGCCCTCCATAAATTTGGTCCTATCGGACACTCCTATCATAAACCTACATTAAGGTTGGTGCACGCCCAGTTTGACCTACCAACGATTTTCCGAATGTTTTTTTCGGAAAATCGTTGGTAGGTCATAAAAGAGGATAGAATTTTTCTATCCTCTCGGGTTAAATGTGGAAATTTCCTGTAACTGTCTGTATAGTTCTTTTTCTTTGTTAGTTAGATGGATTGGGTTTACAATTTTAATCCTTACGTACATATCTCCTTTATTCCCATTCATATCTCTATAGCCTAATCCCTTAAGCTTGATTTTTTCATCTGTTTGAATTCCTTCTGGGACTTTTATCCTAACTTTATCCTTTAGGCCTTTTACTAATACATTACAACCTAAAGCTGCTTCCCATGGTGCAAGCGGCAAATCCTTTATTAAGTCAATGCCATCTAATTTTAAATCCTTTTCATCTCTTATCTTGACTTTTAGTAATAAGTCTCCATTTTTACCACCCTTTAAGCCCTTACTGCCTTGTTCTCTAATCTTTATTTTCTTTCCTGGAAGTATGCCTGCGGGTATCTTTACTGAAATAGTTCTGCTTTCACCTAATATATTTATACTAATAGTCTTACTTAAACCCTCATATGCTTCTAATAAGCTTATTTCTATTTCTGATTCAACATCTTGACCTTTTGTACTTTTGTTTCTCTTATTAGAAAATATACTTCCTATGTCAAAACCCCCAGTCCTGCTTCCACCTCCATGTCCTCCAAAAAACATATTAAAGAAATCACTAAAATCAGAAGAGCTCCCTGTAGAATAGTATTGGTATCCACCATTGCCAAAGCCAAATTGAGAAGGGTCAAAGTCTGCACCATTTTGAAAATTATAGCCTTGACCAAAGGTATCATACTTCTTCCTTTTCTCCTCGTCTCCTAAAACCTCATAGGCTTCATTTATTTCCTTAAACTTCTCTTCAGCAGATTTATCTCCAGGGTTTAAATCCGGATGGTATTTTTTGGCTAGTTTTTTGTAAGCCTTCTTTATATCATTACTGGTAGAGTTTTTTGAGACTCCTAGTATTTCATAATAGTCCTTATATTTCATTGTATCTTCACCTCTTGACTTTAAGGTTTACTCTATAGCAAACTAATTTTATTAAAAGGAAATAACCTGATAACTACCTTTCCCCTTACATTTTTTAGAGGAATAGGTCCTATGGATCTACTGTCTCTGCTATTATTTCTATTGTCTCCCATAACAAATACATGATCCTCTGGAACTGTTATTGTTCTATCAACCATAATCATCTCTTCTAAAATATATTCTTCTTCTAGAAGTTCTCCATTTCTATATACTCTATTATCTCTAAATTCTATTACATCACCTGGAACTCCAATAACTCTTTTTATAAGTATATCTCTATTTTGTCTTCTTAATATAGTACTAACTATAGCACTGTCTTTAATTTCGTCCAACAGGGTCCTCTCTCTCCTAACATTTGCATCTACTATTACTATGGAGTCGTATTTAGGGACCTGTTTGAATACTTGGTTAATCTTTACTGCGAATAACCTATCTCCGTGTTCCAGAGTCGGATGCATAGATTCTCCATCTACCCCTGTCATTTCAAAAATAAATAGGTTTATAAGTAAGGCCAAAGCAAATGCAATTCCTATACTTTTTATCCAAGATAGTATCTCTGTTGCTAAAGTATTTTTAGACATTTAAAACCCTCCCGTTTATCATTTGGAAAATTTATTGTAGTTTTCTAGCCTCCAATAAATATACCTTTTGTCATGCCCTTGTATTTTAAAGCCTGCTCTTATAAGAACCCTATGTGAAGGAATATTGTTATTTAGTGTCACTGCTATTATAGCACTAATATTAGGTTGTGAAAATGCCCATTTTGTAAGTGCTATTAATGCTTCTGTCATATATCCCTTTCCTCTATACTCTTCTTCTAGGGCATAGCCTACTTCAATTTCTCCATGACTATTAGGCACATCCTTGAATCCTATTTCACCTACTATACAGTGTTCATCTTTGAGCACTATTTGCCAGTAAGTATAATAAAGTAGATTTTCTTTATCTCTGTTTATATAATCTACTTTAATTTGATATATTCCTCTCATCTTTTCAGTAAGTTGTTTTCCTGATACTCTTAACCCCAGTTTTCTTTCCATTTTAGATTTGTTTTCTATACAAAGTTTAAGGTCATCAGCAGTTAAAGGAATTAGCTTTAATCTTTCTGTAGTTAGCATATCTATTCTCCTTACCCCCATTTGTACTTATGTATATAATTGCTTTGATATAAAGTATAATATGCTACATGAAAGCTTTTAGCACTTAATATTCTCTATTTTATTTCACTTACCTTTTTTATGGGGATTCCTAGAAATAACTTTATGTCATCTTTATGCTACATGAGAAGAATTACATCTATAATGAGTTTTATTTGAACAGATACTGACAATAATGATTATAACATGATAGCAGCTATTTAGTGAAGCTTTTTAATTAGTCCCTTATAAATCCATATATCTATCATACTTCATAGCAATAGAGTAAATGTTAGTGATATAATTACAATAGTAAGACAAAATGTAAATCAATCATTTATTTTATGTGTATCTTTAATATTTTTGATTTTTATGTTATTATTAATTCAGTTGTATTTTCGATTATGAAAGGAGTTTAAAATTAAAAAATGATGGAAGAACCTGAACCCTCGAATATAACTTCACAACTTATATTAATGGTCATATTGACATTACTCAATGCATTTTTTGCATCTGCTGAGATGGCTATAGTCTCATTAAATAAAAATAAGATGAAATTATTGGCAGATGAAGGGAACAAAAAAGCTAAACTTTTAATTAAGCTAACTGAAGAGCCCACTAAGTTTTTATCTACTATTCAAGTAGGTATTACATTAGCTGGATTTCTAAATAGTGCTTTTGCAGCTACTGGAATATCTGACGACTTAGCTCAATACCTAAAACAGTTTAATATTCCTTATAGCAAAGAAATAGCTTTAGTATTAGTTACTATTGTTTTATCCTATATTACACTAGTATTTGGAGAGTTATTTCCAAAGAGAATAGCTTTACAAAAATCAGAAGCCATAGCAATGTTTGCAGTAAAACCTATATTCTATACTTCTAAAATAGCTGCACCATTTGTAAAGCTATTAACTGTATCAACTTCTATATTGATAAAAATAACAGGACTTGAAAAAGATGGCTTAGATGAAAAGGTATCAAGAGAAGAAATAAGGTCCTTAGTAGAGGCTGGACAAGAGCATGGTGCAATTAATGCCATTGAAAAGGAAATGATAAATAGTATATTTGAGTTTGACAATAAATCAGCCTATGAAGTCATGACTCCAAGAACCGAAGTATACTTAATTGATATAAAAACACCATTAAGTGAATACTTAGACGACCTAATAGAAGAAAGATATTCTAGAATTCCTGTGTATGAAGAGGATACTGATAATATTATTGGTATTTTATATATGAAGGATTTTCTAGTAGAAGCTAGGAAGCATGGCTTTGAAAATGTCAATATAAGAGGTATATTGCATGCACCTTACTTCGTTCCTGAAACTAAAAATATCGATGAATTATTTAGAGAACTTCAGAGTTCCAAGAAGCACATTGCTATATTAATCAATGAATATGGTGGATTTTCAGGAATAGTCTCTATAGAAGATCTTATTGAAGAAGTCATGGGGAATATTGAGGATGAATATGATGACGATGGACCAGAAATAAAAAAAATTGACAATAATACTTATTTAGTAGATGGTATGCTTCAATTAAGTAAATTTAGTGACTTTTTTGATTTAGATATAGAAAATAAAGACTATGAAACCATAGGTGGATTAATTATTGACCTACTTGGACGAATTCCAAAAGATGTTGAGGAAGATGTTATTGAGTACTATAACTTAGTATTCAAGATAGAGAAAGTAAAAGAAAAAAGAATTGAGAGAATTAAAGTATATGTAAAAGATAAAGTTGAATTAGATGATATTTAATTGAATGTACTCTACTTAAGTATTTTCGCTTACTGTTCTTCTATTTTGACTTTTTTCCAAAAGTATCAAACGATATTCCTTGTCTTGTAATAATTAAATTATAAGGTTATACAGCTTTCAATTTAATTGTTTAGTAAAAAACTATGTAGATTTTTAAAAAATTAATGTTGACATATTTTATCTATGATAGTAATATATTAATCACAAGTAAATATTTATTATCAAGAGTTAGGGTAGAGAGTTAGCTCGTTGACCCTATACCAACCTGTTGGTATCCAATAAGGTGGTTCTGCTAACATCGATAATACGGATTAAGATCATAATCCTCCCTAAAGATGTTAGGGAGGATTTTTTTATATCATTCTTATCAAGAGAGGTTGAGGGACTGGCCCAATGAAACCCAGCAACAGCCAGTATACTGGAAATGTGCTAATTCCTGCAGCTATAAGCTGAGAGATAAGAAGGCTAATCAATATATGCTTATATCTATATTGAAAGCACTTCTTATCATTAGAAGTGCTTTTTATTATGAAAAGGAGGAAAATGTATGAACAGAAATTGGAGAAAGTCTACCCTATGTGTACAAGGAGGATACTCCCCAAAAGTTGGAGAACCTAGAGTTCTTCCTATCTATCAAAGTACTACCTACAAATATGATGACCCTGAAAAACTTGCTCATATCTTTGACTTAAAAGAAGAAGGTCACATATATTCTAGAATCAGCAACCCTACAGTCAGTGCTTTTGAAGAAAAAATTGCTCAGCTCGAAGGAGGAGTTGGGGCTCTTGCAACTTCTTCTGGTCAAGCAGCCATTACTTTAGCAATACTTAATATTTGTAGCCAAAATGAGCACATCCTTGCATTATCAACATTATATGGAGGAACCCATACTCTTTTTTCAGCAACATTAAAAAAATTAGGTATAGAGGTGACATTTGTAGAGCCAACACTTAGTATTGAAGAAATACTAAGCTGCGCCAAGCTAAATACAAAAGCAATTTATGCAGAAACTATTGGAAACCCTGCTCTTAATGTACTTGATTTTGAGAAATTCTCCAGTGTTGCAAAAAAACTTGATGTACCATTAATAATAGATAATACTTTTGCAACACCTTACCTATGTCAACCTTTTAAGTACGGAGCAAATATAATAATTCACTCTGCAACAAAGTACATTGATGGCCATGCAAATAATGTTGGTGGAATCATTGTTGATGGAGGCAATTTTAATTGGAACAATGGAAAGTACCCCGAATTAACTGAACCTGACCAAAGCTATCATGGAATAAAATACTATGAAGAGTTTAAGGAAAAAGCTTTTATTGCTAAAACAAGATCTCAGTTGCTAAGAGATATAGGCTGTACCTTAAGCCCATTTAATGCTTTCATGTTAAATATTGGCTTAGAAACTCTTCACTTAAGAATGGAAAGGCATAGTGAAAATGCATTAAAACTTGCAGAGTATTTAGATTTACACGAAAAAGTATCTTGGGTAAATTATCCTGGGTTAAGGACTCACTCAGACCATAAATTGGCTCAAAAGTACTTACCTAATGGAGCAAGTGGTATACTTACTTTTGGCCTAAAAGGCGGGAAGGATGCAGCTAAAAAACTTATGACTAAACTAAATCTGGTTGCCTTAGTAGTACACGTAGGAGATGCAAGAACATCAATACTGCATCCTGCCACAACTACTCACAAACAGCTTAGCTATGAAGATTTGAAAAAATCTGGTGTATCAGAAGATATGATAAGAGTATCCGTGGGCATAGAAGCTATCGATGATATAATAGATGACTTCCAGAGAGCACTAAATTTGGTTTAAAGGTGATAAATATGAACAATTTTCAAAGAAAATTAAATAATCCTTTAAGTGATATTTCAGAAAAAAGGAATGCTAGAAGATCACATATCAATGTGTTAGAAAAAATACATATAGGGATTTTAAACCTAATGCCCAATAAAATTGAAACTGAGCATCAGTTTATAAATATTTTTTCTCAGGTCCCATTTAATGTAGGTCTTCATTTTCTTAGGTTAGAATCCTATATACCAAAGAATTGTAGTATTGAATATTTGAGAAACTATTACTTGTCCATAATGGATATAGATGAAGATACCTTAGATGGTTTGATTATAACGGGTGCACCTCTAGAAAATATGAAATTTGAAGAAGTCAAATATTGGGATGAACTTACATCAATTATTGATTTCTCCAAAAAATATATAAAATCAACTATATACATATGCTGGGGAGCCATCGCAGGACTTTATTATAACTACAATATACCAAAGCATAATGTAGAAGAGAAAATATTTGGTGTTTTTTCGCATGAAGTTCTTGATAAGAATAACAAGCTTATGAAAGGATTTGACGATGATTTTCTAGTTCCCCATTCTAGATACTTTTCAATTAATGAACAAGATATCAGGAGCAAAGAACAAAAACTTGATATTCTATCATCTAGCAAGGATTCAGGAACGCTTTTAGTTGCAAATAAGAATTTATCAGAAATTTATATAACTGGTCATTTAGAATATGGTGCAGAAACATTAAAAAAAGAATATGAAAGAGATATAAGGCTTGGAAAGGCTATTAAGGTTCCAGTGAATTATTTTAATAATGATAATATAAATTCACTTCCCAAAATGAAGTGGAATGCACACAGAACCCTTTTCTTTACAAACTGGCTATGTGAATGTCTAGTAAGGAGTGTGAATCAATAAATGATTAATATTGGACTTATGGGATTAGGTACTGTTGGATCAGGTGTATATGAGATTATCAGTAGAAAAAGAACTATTTTTGAAGATAAATTCGGTCACAGCATAAAAATCAAAAAGATATTAGTCAAAGATGTAAACAAAAGTAGACAAATAGACTTTAATAAGAGCTTACTTACAATAAACCCAAGTGACATATTGGACGATCCTGAAATTGATATAGTTGTAGAAGTAATGAGTGATAAAAGGCTTGCTTATGATTATTTGAAATATGCGTTGAAAAAAAGAAAGCATGTCGTTACCGCAAACAAGGCAGTAGTGGCTTCCAATATGTATGAGTTTCTGAACCTAGCAGAAAAAAATAAAAGAGCCTTCCTTTATGAAGCTAGTGTCGGTGGAGGAATACCAATAATTAGACCACTAATCCAAGAAGTTAATATAAATGATATTTGCGAAATTGAAGGTATATTAAATGGCACTACCAACTATATTCTCACAAAAATGTATGATGAAGAAGTTTCTTTTCATGAAGCCCTAAAAACAGCACAGAAAAAGGGATATGCTGAATTCGATCCTACTGATGATATAAAGGGATACGATACTTCTAGAAAACTATCCATAATATCAACTATTGCATTTCATCAAGTAGTTAGTCCTGATTACATAGCTTGTCGAGGAATAGATAAGATAAGCATAGCAGACATAAGTGCCTTTAAAGAACTTAACCTGGTTCCTAAGCTCATTGGTAAAGCTAAAATCGAAAATAATATTATTCATGCAAGTGTGGAACCAGTGTTAGTAAATAAAAATTCTTTCTACTTTAACGTAAGGGATGCCTTTAATATTATTTCTCTAAAGGGTGCAAACACAGGTGAACTACTTTTCTACGGGCTTGGTGCTGGTAAGGCTCCAACTGCCAACTCTGTAGTTCTAGATATACTAAATATTGTAAAGAATACGCACAAAAACGAGAAAATCACTCTAAAGAATTCTTCTAGGAAAAGTACATATCCAATTTTTGATGGTAGTTACTACTTTAGGTTTTCTTCGAATAATGAAAGGGATCTTGACTACATATTAGATGGGATATCCTCGTCTTGTTCAAAGTATAACATAGTCAGTAAATCTAAGGACCTAATTATTATTTTTGATTGGATCTCTAAGAAGGCTATAAGTAAAATCATCAGAATGACTAAGTCTAAAGTGCATATGAGTTGCTTCCATTCAAGAATAGAAGCAGGAGAGGGGCGCTTAGTACAATGAATTTAATCGTACAAAAATATGGGGGTTCTTCAATAAGTACTATTGAAAAAATTAAAAATGTTGCAAAAAAAATAAAGTCAAAAAAGGAAGATAACTACCATATAATCGTTGTAGTCTCAGCCATGGGTAATACTACAGATAAGCTAATTAAATTATCTAAGCAGATATCTCCTTTACCTGATAAAAGAGAACTAGACGTACTATTGTCAATTGGAGAGCAAAAAACCATAGCTTTATTAGCCATGGCACTAAAGGAGCTAGGCTTAGATGCTATTTCTTTAACAGGAGCACAAGCAAGGATCATAACAGAAGGTGAACATACTAACTCAATAATTAAGGACCTGGACAAAAACATTATTCTAGAATACCTGCAGGAAGGAAAAGTTGTTATAATTACAGGCTTTCAAGGAGTAAACAGTAAAGGTGATATTACAACACTAGGCAGGGGAGGTTCTGATACATCTGCTGTTGCAATAGCAGGTAAATTAAACTGCCCTTGCGAGATATATACTGATGTTGACGGAATATATTCTATAGATCCAAGATTATATCCTAATGCAAGGCAAATAGACTACATAAGTTATGATATGGTTCTAGCCTTATCAACCTTAGGTGCAAAAGTCTTGGAAAAACGGGCCGTTCAATTAGCAAAACAACTCGAAGTTCCTATATACTTGGCATCTAGTATTACTGGTAACATTGGAACTACTATAAGGGGGGCAGAAACTGTGGAAGAATCAAAAATAGTTGGTTTAGCAGTGGATGAGAATTGTGCCATAATCACTATTGAAAGTACAAATAGCAATAAAGAAGAAATAATGAGCATCTTAAATTTATTGACACATTTAGGTATCGATATAAATACTATTAGTATTTCAAATGTTTCTAATGGATATATGAGTATGTCCTTTATGTGCTCAAGAGATGATTATGGAATTGTTGACAGTATAGAAAAACTAATATGTGTACCAAGCAAGGACTTGAAGATTACAAAAGATGAAAATTCCATGAAAATCTCACTCATAGGCTCAGGAATTAACAAGATAACTGATTATCATTCTATTCTACTCAAAATATTCTATTCCAATAATTTAATGATTAAACACATAGCAAACAGCGAAACTTATACATCATATGTTGTAGACAAAGGTGATAAGAACAAGGTTATTAGTGATATAGCAACAGAATTCAATCTATAAGGGGGAAGTACATTGTTCATAAGGGATATTTTTTCTAAAAAGAGACCTGTATTGTCTTTTGAGGTTTTTCCTCCAAAGAAGGGTTTACCCGTTGATATAGTATATGATACTATTGAAGGAATAAAAGTACTAAATCCAGATTTTATTAGTGTTACTTATGGTGCTGGTGGTAGTAGCAAGGATAGAACTGTGGAAATAGCTTCTACAATCAAAAATAAGTATAAAATTGAAGCCCTAGCTCATTTAACATGTTATAGTTCTACTAAAAAAAATACAGAAGAAATTCTAAAAGAGTTAAAAAGAAATAATATAAAAAATATCTTGGCATTAAGAGGAGACCCACCTATCGATGCGCATAGTGAAGAAAGAGAATATATATACGCTAAAGATTTAATTAATCACATAAAACAGGTTGGTGGCTTCTCTATAGCTGCAGCCTGCTATCCTGAAGGGCATATTGAGTGTAAAAGCTTGGCTAAGGACATTGGATATCTTTCAGAAAAAGTACATGCTGGTGTAGATTTTCTAATTACTCAACTGTTTTTCGATAATGAAAAATTGTTTCAATATAAAAATAAATTAGCAAAGAGAAATATCAATATTCCAGTAGTGGCGGGCATAATGCCTGTCCTTAATAAAAATCAAATAAACAGAATGGTTTCTCTCTCTGGAGCTACTCTGCCCAAAAAATTTGTAAGGATTCTAGATAAATATGAACATAATCCTAAAGCTTTAAAGGAAGCAGGAATAGCTTATGCCACAGAGCAAATAATCGATTTACTATCATGGGGAATAGATGGTATCCATCTATATACTATGAATAAACCAGAAGTAGCTAATACTATTATTAGGAATCTCCTTGAAATACGAGATGCTGTTACAGAGGAAAAAATATCTAATGAGTAAATTGAATTAGGTGGTATACATGTATATAGATAAAAAAGAGGTTTTAAGATATTTAGGTATTAGTATAAGCAATATCATCCATAGACATGATGATTATATTCAGGACTGCATTGATGAAATATTAAAGATTGCCAACCCTAAGCATATATATAAATTTTATGATATAAGCCATGAATGTGATTATATATCAATCAATGATACGAATATGAAGTTAAAAGGAAAAAGTATAGCAAAACATCTTAATAACTGTACAAGGTGTGTCCTACTAGGAATTACTTTAGGAATTAGCATAGACAAGAGAATAGAATACTACAAAACACATGATTTAACTAGAAGTTTAACACTAGATGCCTGTGCTACTGCCTTAATAGAAAATATTTGTAACCATATTCAAGAAGAAATCAGAAAAATAGCTAAAGAAAACTATGGTTGTAATATCACTTCAAGATATAGCTCTGGCTATGGTGATTTACCATTAAGCCTTCAATCAACTATGCTAAGAGTTTTACAGGCTGATAAAATAGGGTTAACAGTTACTGAGCAATTTATAATGATACCTAGAAAATCTATAACAGCCATTATAGGTTTAAGCAATAATAACTATTCTGAAAAAGGATGTATGAGTTGTGACAGATATGAAGACTGTAGATATAGAAAGGAGTAATACTTTTGAGTATAATGGATATTCTTAAGGACAGATTAGTATTTTTTGATGGTGCTATGGGAACCATGCTTCAAGAAGCTGGACTTCAAGCAGGAGAAGCACCAGAAAGATTGAATATTGAAAAGCCGGAGCTAGTGATGGATATACATAAAAGATATTTAGAAGCTGGCTCTGATATAATAACAACTAATACATTTGGAGCAAATAGACTAAAGCTAAATAACACCTCCTATTCTGTAAAAGAGGCAATTGTAGCTGGGGTTGCTATAGCAAGAAATTCAGGAAAAAACCATTATGTAGCGCTAGATATAGGCCCTATAGGTCAGATTCTAGAACCTACTGGTACTTTATCATTTGATAAGGCTTATGAACTCTTCAAAGAACAGATAGTAATTGGAACTAAAGCAGGAGTTGATTTGATTCTTATAGAGACTATGTCTGACTTGTATGAAATGAAGGCAGCTATTTTAGCTGCTAAGGAAAATTCAAATATACCTATTTTTGCAACTATGACTTTTCAGGAAAATGGCAGAACCTTAATGGGAACAGATCCAAAAACCATGGTCTTCGTCTTAGAAGCTTTAGGAGTAGATGTATTAGGCATTAACTGTTCTTTGGGGCCTAAGGACCTTAGCTCCATAGTTGACGAGGTACTAAAGTATTCTTCAACTCCAGTAATGGTCAAACCTAATGCAGGACTACCATACTACGACAAAGGAAAAACCATCTATAATTTTGGACCAAAGGAATTTTCACAAGAATTAGTTCACATGGCAAACAAAGGAGTGGCTATTTTTGGTGGCTGTTGTGGAACCAATCCTGACCATATACGTTATATGATTGAGTCATTAAAGAACAAGACCCCTATAAGGCTTTCTTCTAAAGAATATACTACTATTTGCTCTGGAAGTAAAACTGTTTTTATTGATGACAGTATAAAAATAGTTGGAGAAAGGATAAATCCTACTGGAAAAAAAGAACTTAAAAACGCTTTAATATCTATGAATATGGACTATGTATTAAATGAAGCCATTAATCAGCACAAACTAGGAGCAGATATTTTAGATATTAATGTTGGTCTACCAGAAATTGACGAAGCAAAGACTATGTCTACAGTTATAAAGAGAATACAAGGCATCCTAGATATTCCTCTCCAGATAGATAGTACAAAGCCACAGGTTATTGAAGAGGCTGCTAGAATCTACAATGGTAAGCCTATTATCAATTCAGTAAATGGAGATATAAAGTTAATGGAACAAGTATTCCCTATTGCTAAGAAGTATGGTGCTAATATAATTGGTCTCACTATAGACGAAAAAGGGTTACCAAAGACCTGTGAAGAAAGGATAAAAATATGCGAAAAAATAATAGGCACTGCTGAAAAATATGGCATTGATAAAAACAACATTATTATTGATTGTCTCACTCTTACTGCATCTGTAGATCAAGCCCAAGTTTTCGAAACACTAAAAGCTATAAAAGAAATCAAAACTAGATTTGGGGTAAAAACTGTACTTGGAGTTAGCAACATTTCCTACGGCTTGCCTCAAAGAGAACTTCTTAATAAAAGCTTTTTAATCATGGCTTTAACCTATGGACTTGACCTCCCTATTATAAACCCTAATGATAAGGAAATGACAGATATAATAAGAGCATTTAGAGTATTATCTAATACAGATAAAAATGCTGAAAATTACATAAAAAATTATAAGAATGTTTCTGAAGATTCTAAAAAGCATGTAAGCCTAACTACATATGAAAAAGACATTGAAACCATTATATATAACGGGCTTAAGGATGAAATTATAACTGCTACTGAAGAACTACTAAAAACTGTGGAACCTATGGATATTGTCAACTCTCATATAATTCCTGCCCTAGACTTGGTTGGAGAAAAATATGAAAATGGAGACATCTTTCTACCACAACTAATACAATCTGCAGAAACTGTAAAAAAATCCTTTGAGATAATTAAAAAACACCTAAATAACAACAAGCAACATAGCATAAATAAAGGTAAAATTCTATTAGCAACAGTTAAGGGAGATATTCATGACATTGGAAAAAACATTGTCAAGGTGCTTTTGGAGAACTATGGTTATGAAGTCATTGACTTAGGCAAAGATGTATCTATTGAAGATATTCTTACTTCCATAATCAAGCACGATATAAGGCTTGTCGGATTAAGTGCTCTAATGACAACTACAGTAGCAAATATGGAGAAAACAATATTAGAAATAAAACAAAAGGGACTACAGTGTAAAATCATGGTAGGTGGTGCAGTTCTTACTGAAGAATACGCTCAAATGATTGGAGCTGACTACTATGGCAAAGATGCTAGGGAAGCTGTTAGAATCGCTGAAGCTGTTTTTGATAAACAGATGATGTTATAAACGTATATATTCATTATTGCTCCTGATTTCCTATATATAAACTTACTAGCACCTATTTAATAAATGAGGAAACTAAATACTTAACTTTTAAATAAAACTATTTCTATATATTAAGCAATACACCTCATAGCCTTATTTTGATTTAAGACTTTTAAGTATACAATTTTTAAGTTTAAAAAGGCCATCTAGAATATAAAATCATTTATATGTCTAGATGGCTAATATTGTTTTATATCAAATTATCATAATCTTTTATTAGAAAAACTATACTTGAACCTCAGTATAAAACTCTATCAAGCAGTTATTAAATGAATTATTTAGCTATAGTCTAACCACATTTAGAAAAACCACAGCTACGGCAGATTACACAACCACCCTCATGTTCTACCATATTGCCACATTCAGGACAAGTGCTTTTTTCAGATTTAGGCTTCATTTCTACACCTACAGAAATTTCATTACTTATTGTTAGTTCATTATGGGGTACGCAACATGAAGAGTAGTCTTCACTAGCTTCTCTCTCAATCTCCATGGCAATATCATTTACTGTAGGGTTTACATCTTCTACATAAGTATTCATAACTCTTTCAAGTGCTTTACCTATAGCATCTGGGCAAGAAAGAACCTTAATATCCTTATTTGTACCTCTTTGACGTAGTGTTGAGTGACATCTAATACCTTTTAATTGTTCTACTACTGATTTAACGTCCATACCTGATCTAAGGGCTATAGATACTAATCTACTTGTTGCCTCACTTTGGCTTGGACATCCTCCTGCTCTCCCTACATTAGTAAATACTTCGCAAATACCATTCTCATCATAATTGACAGTGATATATAAGTTTCCACAGCCTATTCTAACCTTTTCTGTCATGCCTTGAGTTATTGAAGGTCTCATTCTAGGCTTTATAGTTTTCTCTTTATTTTCTTCTTCCTTCTTTGGTTCATCTTTCTTTTTAGTGCTTAATACCTGATCTTGTCTACTTCCATCTCTATAAATAGTCACACCTTTACAGCCAAGCCTGTAGGCAAGGGTATAGACTTCTTCAACGTCTTTCTTTGTAGCTTCGTTAGGAAAGTTTACGGTTTTAGATACAGCATTATCTACGTGATTTTGGAATGCAGCCTGCATCTTTATATGCCATATAGGTGATATATCATGAGCTGTGACAAAAATCCTCTTCACGTCCTCTGGTATTTCATCAATGTGAGCTAATGTGCCTTCTGAAGCTATTCTTTCCATTAGTGCTTTTGAATAAAATCCTCTTTCTTTTGCTACTTCTTCAAAATATGGATGTACTTCTATAAGCTTATCATTATCCATTACATTACGTACAAATGATATTGCAAACAATGGTTCTATACCACTACTAGCTCCTGCTATAATACTTATGGTTCCAGTTGGTGCAATTGTAGTAGTAGTTGAGTTTCTAATTTCTATACCTTTTTCTTTGTATATACTTTTATCATATGCAGGGAATACTCCTCTTTGTTTAGCTAGTTCAGTTGACTTTTTCTTAGATCTTTCATCTATAAAGCCCATGATTTTTTCTGCTAATGCTACAGCCTCATCTGAATTATATGGAATTCCTAAGTAAAATAGTATATCTGCAAAACCCATTATTCCTAGTCCTATTTTTCTAGTTGACTTTGTCATTTTATCTATTTCTGCTAATGGATATTTGTTTACATCTATAACATTGTCCAGAAAATGCACTGCTTTATCTACGGTTTCTCCAAGCTTTTCGTAGTCTAGCTCATATTTTGACCCAACCTTCTTTAGCATTCTAGATAGATTAATTGAACCTAAGTTACAGGATTCATAAGGTAACAGCGGCTGCTCTCCACACGGATTTGTACTTTCCATTTCACCTAATCCAGGTGTTGGGTTAGCTTTATTTATTCTGTCTAGGAATATTATTCCAGGCTCTCCATTATTCCATGCCATACTAACTATAGTATCAAATACTTCTTTTGCATTTAGTGAGTCTACTACTTGATTAGAGTGTGGATCTATTAGGTCATAATTTTCTCCTTTCTCTACAGCTTCCATAAACTTTTCAGTTATTCCAACACTTATATTAAAATTGGTAATTTCGTTTGAATCTTCCTTACAGCTAATAAACTCCATTATATCAGGATGATCTACTCTAAGGATTCCCATATTAGCTCCTCTTCGTGTTCCTCCTTGTTTTACTGCCTCAGTTGCAGAATTAAAAACCTTCATGAAGCTTATAGGGCCTGAAGCTACTCCACCTGTTGATTTAACTGCTGAACCTCTTTGTCTTAATCTTGTAAAACTAAAACCAGTTCCCCCGCCACTTTTATGTATTAATGCTGCATTCTTAATAGCATCAAAAATGCCTTCCATAGAGTCTTCAACAGGTAATACAAAGCATGCCGATAGCTGACCTAATTCCCTTCCTGCATTCATAAGGGTTGGTGAATTTGGCATAAATTCTAAGTTAGCCATCATATCAAAAAAGTCTTTCTCTATCTTCTCTATGTCTGCTTTTTCATCATACACTTTATCTGCCTGAGCAATATGTCTTGCAACTCTATTAAACATATCTACTGGTGTTTCAATCAATTTTCCATCTTTGTCTTTAGCCAAATAACGTCTCTCTAAAACCTTTATTGCATTTTCACTTAATAGCATTAAAGCACCTCCATAGACTACATTTAGTATAAAAGTTATGCTTGATATACTAGATATTGTATCATCACCTGTTTTTAGTGTCAAAGCTAGTATTACTTAAGTATAAGGAGAAATATGGACATAAATAGAACTTGTTTAATAATTTCACCAAAATTGATGAATAATAATTTAAAAATTAGTAGGACTAAAGTATCGTCCTCTTTGGTTAAATTTAAAAAAGCTCCCATCAGAACATTAAAAATCAAGGAAGCTTTTTTAAAACCTATTTACAATAAATCCCTTTGTATTATATCAAAAGCAATAAAATAACATTTCTTATTCGTTATAAATTTTTTTGAGCATCTGTTTCTGTATTATTTCAAGAATATCTTTTAATGTTTCCTGTGCATACTCACCTTTTCTATATTTTCTCATAGTTACTATAATATTAGGCTGGTTTCCTTTAGATACTACCTCGGTTACTTTTTTTGGGTGTTCAACAAAGCTACCTAGTTCCTGAAAGTTTTCATCATATAAAACAAAAGTAGGTATTTTTACTATTCCATTATGAGTATATTGGCTAAAAAAACTTTCATTTCCTTCCTTTTTCACTATTGAAATATTAATATTTGAGTTAAGTTCCTTCATTTTTTCTAGTACAGGAACATTTATCATACAATCGGGGCACCACATCTCTGCACATACAAGTATGTTTATTGCTCTATCAATAGATTTTATTTTTTCAACATATTCATCTTCAAAGTTAATTGAATTAAAAACCTGCAAAGTTTTTTCTTTATAAGTACTTGTGTCAGTGTTTACGAATTCGTCAAATGTCATACCTGAAGAAAATAGTTCACGACCATTCACTTTTTACTCCCCCTTATAATAAAAGAAAAGTTTCATAAAAAAAACGTCCTGATTAATTGTATTGCTTTTTTTATAAATTATATTACATTTTATTATAAATTCAAATAGTATTATGTGGGATTATCTCTCAACCTAATTTTCCAAAAACAAAAAA